>DCIP01000081.1 GCA_002317115.1 Candidatus Scybalocola fimicaballi | reverse complement strand
ATTCCACATTAGTAGGATAGATCTGTTTCAACTCGTTGATTGCCAATCGTAACGTCGCCTTGCTCAGACAATTTTCATCCAAGCCATCACGCAAATGTCGGATTGGGCTCACTGTCATTATAATGCATATCTTCGGATTATTCTTGATAATAAGATTAATCAATGGTTTGTAGACGGCGATGATTTCATCCACAGACACCAACTCACGTTGAAAAATATTCTGATTTTCTTTGTGGCAGTTAGCGACCACCAATCCATTCTCCTTAAGACGGTAGACAAATGCCGAACCGAAAGTAAGAAGAAGAAAATCAGTTTTTTTCAAATAGCAGTTTGCATCATGAAGAGCATTGTTGGCTTCACAGATTGTATTCTGCAAATCGCCTGAAAAATCACTGTGAAGAAGAAAACTTCGCCAAACACCGTCACGGCAGAAGAAATCATCCTCATTGAGCAAATCTAAATTAAGAGATTTGTCAATCTGCATTGCAATCGACAACGGATTAAACGCAATGCCAAGAGGATTCAGCAGCACATCGTACTTTCTATCAAGCAAACGGTTGCCCATCTCTGTTGAGAAGCACGAGCCAAGCGAGACAACCTTGCTTTCGTAGGTCATCTTCTTGTCAAACGGCTTGATATTCATTAAAGTACGAAAATCCATATATGCAAAAAATGCAGGGAGTAAACCACACTCCCTGCTATTTTATAATAAGTTTTTTGAATTATTCACCAGAAAGAGCCTTCATCAACTCATCCATGTTAGGACTCAAGATGATCTCTGTACGACGGTTCTTCTGACGAGCCTCCTTAGTGTCAGCAGGATCAAGAGGAACGTACTCAGCTCGACCGCTTGCAGTGATACGTGAAGGATCGATATTCTTGTTGCCGATTAGAGCACGAACGATAGCAGTGGCACGTTTAGCAGACAAATCCCAGTTGTCAAGCAAGTAACCGTTACCAGTGTAAGGCACATTATCAGTATGGCCCTCAATCTGAACATGGATATCCTGATTCTCAACAAGGAAATCGCCGATGCTGTTCAAAGCCTGAATACCCTTAGCATCGACGTCGTAGCTACCAGACTTGAAAAGCAACTTCTCATCCATAGAAACGTAGACGCGGCCATTCTTGTTGACAACAGACAATCCCTTACCCTCGAAGTTAGTCAACGCGTCGCTAACCTTTTTCTTAAGGCTCTTCATTAGTGAATCCTGACGGTTGATCATAGCAGTAAGTTTCTGCATCTCCTTCTCCTTAGCTGCTATACTGTCCTCACGAGAAGCAAGTTTGTTCTGGATAGACTGAAGCTGATCCAACAAAGCCTTAACCTCACTCTCACTACGAGAATTCTTAAGCTGGTCAGCAAGTTTCTTATTTAGATTATTCAAGCTCTCGATATCAGCCTTGTTCTGAGAGATAAGCTTACCCTTAGCCAAAGTATCCTTAGCCAAAGCGTCGATAGCCTCCTGCATATACTTTTTATTAGCCTCAAGGTCTGAAATAGCCTGCTTGTTTGCAGCTATAGTCTTCTGGTTTGCTGTCTTTGCCTTATAGCAATCATCAAGTTCCTCACTTAATTCCACAAATTTCTTCTTTGGCACACAAGAGCAAAAAAGAGAAGCTGATAGGAATAAATACAAAATTTTTCTCATCATTGAAATTGTTTTAAGTTCTCTAAAATTCTTTGTTGCTACAAAAATAGCAAATAGTAGCCAACAAATTGACTTTTTAATGAGAAAAACATTATATTTGTTAGAAAGGTAGCAATAAAGACTAAATAATATTGTCATGGAATCAATTAAAGATATATTCTCGACAGACATCATCAACTTCGCTGTAGTTGCGCTGATGTCACTGGTGATTGGATTATCACAGAGAAAGTTATACGAGAAAAACAGCGATATAGAAAACACATTCGGTTCAGACAGAACATTCACATTAATCGGTATATTAGGTTATGTATTATATGTAATCGGCGGTGGAAGTCTCACACCATTTCTATGTGGAGGAGCGACACTTTCATTGTTGCTTGCCATAATGTATGCTCACAAACTTTTTATCCGTCAACGTACAGGCATAACATCAATCGTGATTGCGTTGATCACATATTGTATTGCTCCGATCATGTTCAAGACATCAATGATCATTGCGATACTTGTTGTAGTGTCAGTGCTTGTGTTGGCAGAGATGAAAGACAAATTCATCGAGTTCACCAAGAAGATGAACGACGAGGAGTTTATCAACCTTGCCAAATTCCTTATCATAGCAGGAGTAGTGCTTCCGATATTGCCTAACAACGAGTTAGTGGCAGGATCAGGATTAACTCCATACACAATATGGCTTGCCACCGTCGTCATCTCAGGAATATCATACATAAGTTATTTGGTAAAAAAGTATATATTCCCAGACGGAGGTGTCATCATCACCGGTATACTTGGAGGAATATATAGCAGCACAGCCACTTGTATAATTTTGGCAAAAAAGGCTAAAGATCATACAGGAGATTTGAAGCAATACGTCGCAGCAATTTTCTGTGCTATATCAATGATGTATTTCAAGATCTTCATCCTATTGGGAATCTTCAACGCAGAATTAACAATGCGATACTGGTACATGTTTGTCATTATGATTATAGTGTCAGGCATCGTCGCATTCTTCTTCTATCGTCAGAAACCAAAAGCCGGAGCTAACGGAGAGAAGGAAAAAATCGAAGATGAGGAAGAGAAAAATCCGTTGGAATTCAAAGTGGCGATTCTATTTGCCGTTTTGTTCATCGCCTTCACGTTGGTCACAAACTACGCTTTGATTTATTTCGGTGACAGCGGATTGAGAATCCTATCAATCATCGTAGGTGTGACAGACATCAATCCATTCATCATCAACCTGTTCCAGAATCAGAATGTAACTGGAGAGCTAATTGTTTTGGCAGCGTTCCAGGCGATCATAAGCAACAACGTAGTCAAGATGTTCTATGGAATGTTCTTCTCAGGCAATAAGCTGATGAAAGACCTTTGCACCGGATTCGGAGTGATTTGTGCGATCAACATCTTGCTTTTGATTGTTGCATTGTAATTTTTGAAGACAAATTAGACTCAAAAACAAAATAAATAAGTAATTTTGCAGTCAAAATAAACTAATTTAAGATGAGCGACAAGAGATATGCTATGCGTGGAGTGTCGGCTGGAAAAGAGGACGTACACAACGCAATCAAAAACATCGACAAAGGAATTTTCCCTAAAGCATTCTGCAAAATCATCC
>DCIP01000121.1:13517-29928 GCA_002317115.1 Candidatus Scybalocola fimicaballi | reverse complement strand
AGTTTCTTGTTCCTGAGATAGGACAAACGATCTCCTCGTCAAGGATGATCTGCTTTAGCTCGTCAAGGTTGTTGTCGTTAAGTGCCTTAGCGAAACGCTCGTGAAGAGCATCCTTCTTCTCTGTGTACTCCTTAACGCGTGGGTTAGTTGAAAGGAACTGCTCCTTGTCGAAAGCGTCACCAAACTTCTTGGCTGCCTTTTCAACTTCCTTGTTGATTTTATCCTCGTATTTAGCGATCTGATCCTCGATTAGAACGTCAGCTCTATATCTCTTCTTTGAATCACGGTTGTCAATCAATGGGTCGTTGAATGCGTCAACGTGACCAGAAGCCTTCCATGTAGTTGGCTCCATAAAGATTGCAGCATCGATACCTACAATATTCTGGTGTAGCAATGTCATGCTGTCCCACCAGTATTTCTTGATGTTGTTCTTCAACTCTACACCGTTCTGACCGTAGTCGTAAACAGCTGCCAAACCTCCATAAATCTCACTTGATGGGAATACAAATCCGTACTCCTTACAGTGCGAAACTAATGCTTTGAATGCATCTTCCTGTGAAGCCATAATCTTTATATTGTTTTAAAATTTTATCGTTTTACCGGGCAAAGATAATAATTTATTGTTTATGAATGAGTGTCAATCTCTCAATTTTTATGCTTTTGCCAGTTTTTACGCATTTGTAAATGACGTGTTCTCGCTGGATTGTGTTTGATGTATGGCTCTTTTGAATAGGGGAAAAGTACAAAAAAGAATTGATTTATGTACCAAACGTGTTTTATAGTGTTGGCGTTTTGATTTTTCTTTTTTAGTTTTGACGCAATCAATCTGACATTTTTATTTATAATAGGTAGGTTTATGGGTAAGTTTAATTTAATTGCAGTATTCTGTATTCTCTGCTGTGGCTTGTCTGCGAAAACAGTCACGACGGTGAAGACGGAATTGAAAAGCGGTGAAGAAAAATCGTTCACGCTTGATGAGACGGGAGGAGTGTCTTTCTCCAACCGTAGTATGTTAATCCAGAAAAATGGAACTGATGAAATCCAGAAGATTGATCTTAAGGATGTTGAGAAATTGAGCTTCTCTAATGTGGAGGTCTCTGATGTCAACCAGATTTCGGATGAGAAGTTGAGTGTCTATCCTAATCCGGTGGCTGAAATCCTTATGGTTGAGGTCGACGGAACTGAGGATGTTTTGATTCTTTCTGCCGACGGTAGGGTAATGCTATCCCAGAAGGTGTCGCAGAAAGGTGAGATTGATGTCCGTGGTTTGGCTGCTGGCATCTATTGGGTGAAAATCGGAGGTTCAACACTTAAAATTGAGAAGCTATGAAAAAACGTTTGATTTTGTCAGCAGCTTCACTCGCTGCTTTAATGTCGTTTGCCCAGGACAAGATGAATATCTATCTTGATGGTTCATCTGAATCTTTTAATATTGAGGATATCAGCCTTATTAAGTTTGTCGACGGTGTGATGCATATATCTGGCAATGTCGACAAAGAAATCAATGTGCCGGAAATCTCGTATGCTGATTTTTCATTGGATGCGAGCAAGTCTGATACTATTTTTGTCACTTTCGACGGTGATAAGGTCACTGTCAATGATTATATATATGACAAGATTTCGTACTCTGTTGACGGTGCTAACGTTACATTCACGTCGGCACAGGATAAAAAGAGTGTAGTTTATTACCTTTCAGGATCTTCCACTGACGGATCCTTCTCAATCACTCCCGACAGAGCCTTTACTCTTGTGATGGACAATCTTTCGTTGTCGAGCAAGTCGTCGTCGCCAATCGTGATCAATCTTGGTTCTGATGGTGAATCGTATGCCACTAATGTGGAGTTGAAGGGCTCGTCTAATCTTTCCGATGCTCAGGCTTCCTCATATAAAGGATGCATCTATGCAAAGTCGAAGTTGAAATTTGGTGAATTGGGTGGCGACGGTGAACTTAGCATATCCGGAAACACAAAGCATGCAATTAATTCTTCAAAGAAGACGGAATTTTATGCCGGTACTGTCAATATCACTTCTGCTGCAGGCGATGGCTTGAATAGTGATGGCTTGCAGATGTACGGAGGCAAATTGAATATCTCTGGAGTGTCTGGCGATGGTGTCGACGCTTCAGAATCAATCTTGATTGAAAACGGAGATTTTGTTTTCAATTCGTCTGCTGACGACGTGAAGTCTTTGAAATCAGATTCATCAATCGTGGTGAAAGGAGGAAAGGTTGATATCACTATGACTGGAGCCGCAGCAAAGGGAATGAAAACATCTCTTGCGGATGTTGAAATTGCTGGTGGTGAGATAATCATGAGTATCGATGGCACTTCTCTTATTGCCGACGGTGACACCTCATATTCTGCTGCCATCAAGACAGATAAGGGAGTTGTGATGAGCAATGGTAAAATCGACTTGACACTTGGCAAAAATGCAATTGCGTCGAAAGGAATCACTGCTGATGGCGACGTTAGTATTAAGGGAGGAGTGGTGAAGATTACCAATGATGGTGGCTACTATACTGGTGCCACAACCTCTACGTCTACAGGTAATACTGGTGGATTTGGCGGTTGGGGTGGTGGATTTGGAGGCTCGTCTTCCAAAACTTCTACTGACTATACTGAAGGCCGTTGTATCAAGGGTAATAATGTTTATTTGACTGCAGGAGAAATCACTTTGACAACTTCAAACGGTGCGAAGGGTGTTAAAGCCGACAGTGATTTGGAAATTGGAGCAAAGAATGCTGACAATTCAGTTTTGACAATTAACGTCACAACTAATGGAACTGCTACATCTTCTTCTTCGTCATCTTCATCAAGCAACCGACCTGGTGGTTTTGGAGGAGGAATGAGTGATGGAAACTCAAATAAATACGCAGGAAATCCTAAAGCATTCGTCGGAGAAAATATCACAGTCAACAGCGGAACAATCGTTGTGGATGCCAAGGATGACGCATTCCACGCCAATGTCAAGATGGTGGTCGATGGAGGAAATCTTACCGTCGACACATCTGATGACGCAATTCATGCTGAGGGAGATTTGACAATCAACGATGGAACTATCAGAGTGAAGAGCGCTTATGAAGGACTTGAAGGCTCTAATATCTATATCAACGGAGGTTATCTCCACATCACAACAACAGACGACTGCTTGAACGTGACAACAGACAATACAGGAATGTTGAGAATCACAGGCGGACAGATGTGGGCTTGCTCATCATCAGGAGACCACGATTGCTTGGACTCAAACGGAAGCATTGAGATGACTGGAGGCCTTGTGATTGCGTGCGGATCATCACCAATCGATGCCGGAGATGGCAACAGCTGTTATCAGAAGCATACAGGTGGTACATTGTTGGTTCTTGGGCCAAGCAGCGCAGGAATGTGGAACCAGGATGTGAAGCCAACATGCGCAAACTCAATCACTAACACGTCATGTTCAGTGACTGCAGGAGCTACATTGTGTGTTGCAAACTCATCAGGAGATGTGATTGCGGCGTGCAAGGTGCCAGTGGCGTTGTCGAAAATCATTTTCGCATACGGATCATCGTTGAATGGATACACATTCTATACTACAACATCCAACGTCGACTTTGATTTGTTTGAAAATCAGTATAAGGAGAAGACAACAATCTCTTCAGGATCGTTGACTCAACTAAGCTCAGGAAGCAGCAATCGCTGGTAGGGAATAGAGTGATGATTTAATATGTGGAGACGTGAATATTCGCGTCTCCATTTTTATTATTTCCCCAAATCTTGCTCGAAAACACATATTTATTTGATTTTTTATCTTGATTTGAAATATTATATCTATATTTGGGCACTCTTAAACATAAACGGCGTGAAAAACTGCATTGTTTATAAGAGGAGAATTTTAATAACTACATGTGATTGTTAGTTCTAAAATATCAAATATGAAGAAACTATTTACTTTAGTGTCTGCTGCGATGCTTTGCATGCAGTCATTTGCTTTCGATTATTCAGGTAATCCAGGAAGCAACAACTACGTTCAACAGTGGGGTAAGCTTAAGTTGGTAGGCAACCAGTTGTCTTCTGAGTCAGGTGAGCCAATCCAGCTAAGAGGTTGGTCTACTCACGGAGATTGGTTCAGACGTTGCTATGACGACAAGTCAGCTTTCCAGAAGATGAAGAATGAGGGTGCTAACATGGCTCGTATTGCTCAGTATATCAACGAAGGTGAAAGAGGCGGTGGAAAGTATGGTGCTCACGTTGACATTGATTGGGTAAAGAAATGTGTAGATTGGACAGCTGAGTTGGACATGTACTGTATCGTTGACTGGCACATTTTGACTCCAGGTAATCCAAATGCAAGTGATTACTCAGGATACAGCGATTTCTTCAAGGATATGGGTGCTTATGTTAAGGAGAAGGGCTACAAGCACGTGATCTGGGAGATTTGTAATGAGCCAAATGAGGACGTTGATGGAGCTCCAGCTAAATTCCATAAGGTATGGGATTGGATAAAGAGATATGCTGGTAACGTACTTCCTATCATTGCTCAGTACACACCAGACGCTGTTGTTCTAGTAGGTACACCTCAGTGGGACCAGGATGTTACAGTAGCATTCCAGGATCCACTTGAGATTAAGGATTCTTTCAAGGATTTGCAGTTGATGTACAGCTTCCACCACTACGCTGGTGACCAGCAGAGATACCTTGGTATCATGTCAGGTGCTGCTGCATTTGTTCCTGTATTCATTAGTGAGTGGGGTCTTTCAAGCCACACAGGAGATTCAGGTTGTGATACAAAGGCTGGTTCTCACATGTTGGAGGTTGCTAACGGTAAGAATCTTGGAGGTCAGATCATTAGCTGGGCTAACTGGAGCTGGGCAGATAAGGGTGAGTCATCAGGTACTTTCACAGGTAGTGGTTACAGTAACTTGAGCTTCTCTGACGCAGGTAACTTCATCAGACAGAATTTGAAGAAGGGTGATAACTGGTCTAAGTGTGAGACAACTCCATACGAGTCTGCACAGGTATTCGATGGCAAGGCTGATTTCATCCTTGACCTAGGTAAGTATGACAAGGGTGGTCAGGACAACGCTTACTTCGACTATGATGAGGATTGGGCATGTCCAGGTAATAACATCAACAACGAGCGTCCATGTAACGCTGGTGACGCTGGTACAAAGGATAACTACCGTCCAGGTGAGTACTTTGATATCGGTTATTCAGAGAAGGATAATCCTGATTCTTACAAGACTTTGGGTTACATCGGTAATGGTGAGTGGATCACATACACTATCGATGTAAAGAAGGCTGGTGACTTCGAGTTCGAGGTTTATGCTTGTGACCACAAGGATTTCAATACATTCGGTATCGCTGTAGACGGAAAGCCTGCATTGGTTGATGAGAATGGTGATTACACTCGTTTCCAGGCATTGTACTTGCCAACTTGTAATGGTGGTGATGAGAATGGTGACTACAACGTTTGGGGTTGGGTTAAGCCATACAACGATTACAACAAGAACATCAAGCACAAGATCCGTTTTGAGGAGGCTGGTGAGCACAAGATCTCTTTTGCTTTCATGACTTCATTCGCAGGTATGGGTTCATTCAAGATCATTGGCGATCCTACTGCAGTAGAGGAGACAGCTGCTAACGCTCCTGTTATCGCTCCAAACCCAGCAGAGGGTGGTTTGTTCAATGTTTCTGTTTCTGAGAACTCAGCTGTTAAGGTTGTTAACTCTCTTGGTGCTGTTGTTTACTCTGCAAATGTAGAGGCTAACACAACTACTACTGTCAATTTGAATGTCGTTCCTGGCGTTTACTTCGTATCAGTAGTTGGTGAGTCTAACGCTACAACAGAGAAGTTGATCGTAAAGTAATCAATTGATTTATTGATATTGTTTAGCAGCCAAAACTGGTTTTGTCCGGTTTTGGCTGCATTTATAAAATAAGAATTAGTGTTTTTATGAAAAAACTTATTATTACACTAGCATCTGCATTGGCATCTCTTACTGCATTTGCTGAACTTGATTATTCAAATCCATATTGGATTGTCAAGGATGGAAAGATGTCCGACAATGTTACATACGTGGAGTATGACGCTGAAGATTTGGGTACAAAGGTGCCATCTGAAATGAAGGACACAGTTGTCGACGGTGAGAATGTAGTCGTTTACAAGCAGTTGTCTCAGCATTATTTGGATGTACGTTTGAAGTTCGATTCTAAAAACCAGCTTGATCTTTCAAAGAATTACATGATGGTATTGGAATATAAGATTCCTGCATCTCATGCTGAAGCCAAGTTGATCGAGGGTAACAAGCCTTTGTTCTTCTTTGGTTTCTCTGAGACTGAGGCAAGTTTGTCAAAGAAGAACTGTACTGCAAGCGAGGCTTATTGTACTGTCGATGCAAAGTGGGGTAAAACAGATGAGTGGGTTACTGTGCAGAAGTACATCTTCTCTTCTTCTTCCACTACAACTCTTGAGGGTATGATTGTATCTTACGCTCGTGAGTATCTTGAGGGTGATATGTCAGAATTCCCTTATATCAAGAATTTGAGTTTTGTTTCAATCAAAGGTGAAAAACCTTTCTATGCTGAAAACTTTGATGGTATCGGCTTAGGAGAGTTCTACTATGAGTCTAATGATATCTCTGCTCTTTATGGAGAGGGTGGAACAAACGCTAATGAGGTCTCTTTCTTAGGAGGTATTTCTCCTGTCATTACTGAGGATTATTTCTATTTCGCAGATGATAACGCAGTCCCTGCGCTAACTGCGTTTAGAGACTTTAGAAAGGATACAGAAAAAGACCAGGATGGTTCTGGATTCATCGATTGTGAGCTTCTTCATGCTTTGCAGGTTGAGACTATCCGTGATTCTATTGTGTTCCCAGGTATCAAGATTCCTGCTAATACAGAGAAAATCTATTCACAGATGCTTATCAAGAAGCATAAGAATGAGAAGCATATCTGGAAAGATGCCAAATACGATGACGTTGCAAACGATGACGTTCCAATCTTGGTAAGATTCAATACTGGTGAGACTGTTGACTTGGCAAAAGACACAATCAAGTTGGTTTGGACAGCAATGAACGGTGAGGTTGATGTTCCTGAAGGTGCAACATCATTTGATTTGGTCTTCAAGCCAGCGAAGGTTGGTTATTTGGTTGACAACATTATCTTCTCTGCTCAGAAGGTTACAGACGTTAAGGTAGACCAGGTTGAGGCTGACGCATTTGAGGTTGTCGCTTACGTTGATGAGAACGGTGATATCGTAGTCGTAAACGGTGAGATCGTTGCTGTTTACAATATCGATGGTCGTACAGCTTCTAAGAACGACAAGGCTGTTGTTGTAGTTGTTAAGAACGAGAAAGGACAGCTTGCTTCTAAGGTTATGCTTAGAAAATAACACTGACGTTAACGATAACGTTGAGAATAACAAAAGGACCGATTCCAAACGGAGTCGGTCCTTTTTTTACGCTGACGTTAACGGATAAATAGAAATGGAGAATATATAGCTCTTTCTTGTGATTCTTTCTGAAAAAGTATAATTTTGCGCCCAGATTTGGTAACATGACAATTGCGTCATGCTCAAGGGAATCAGGTGTAAGACCTGAGCTGTTCCTGCAGCTGTGACCCCCGTAGAAAGGGAGCCGACAAAAAATGTCACTGACACAACGGTGTTGGGAAGACGTCGACTCTGGGGAAGCCAGAATACCTGCCACGTCTAATTAAGTGATAACAAACTCCCAGGATAGGGGTCATCTACTTATGCAATCATATTTTAGTTTAGCACATATTGCCCTATTGGGCTTGGTGTGTCATGCTCCTTTGTGTCTGTTAGCGAAGGAGATGCACGGGTATGGACAGATCATTGAAAAAGATTCTGTCCTAAATGAGGTTGTGATTACCGGTACTGGCACTGAGCGTCTGCTGAAGAATGCTCCTGTCCAAACTGAGGTGATCACACGTAAAATGCTTGATAGTTACGGTGGTAAATCTATTGAGGATATCCTTGGTGGACTTACTGCTTCTTTTGCTTTCGACCAAGGCGACATGGGTAGCCAGATGCAATTGAATGGCCTTGGCAACAATTATATACTTATCCTTATTGATGGCAAACGTATCCATGGCGACGTGGGTGGTGAGAATGACCTTGGACTTATTGATCCCCACAATATTGAACGTATCGAGATTGTGAAGGGGGCTCAGTCTGCTTTGTATGGCAGTGATGCTATGGCTGGCGTGATTAATATCATCACTAAAAAACGTGATAATGAAGGTCTGCAGTTGGAAAATACTACCAGATTTGGCATGCACAATGATTTGCGTCAGCATAATGGAATAAACATCGGTATTGGTAAAGTCACAAGCTATACAAATTTCCAGTTGCAGCATACTGATGGTTGGCAGAATACAGCGAGACAATTTGCAGAGGGTAAAATTTTAGAGGATACTCGCACCAAAACTGTCAATGAATATACGAATTGGCAGATTGCTGAACGTTTGATTTACAATCCAAATAAAAATACAGAACTGTACGCCGACGGCTCATTCTACACTAAGACAATCTTCCGTCCTACTGATGGCAAATATCCAAGTTGCGACGTCTATACCTACAATCTTATGTATCGAAATGCTAGTGCATCGTTGGGTGGAAAGTGGACTCTGGATGAAAAGAAAAAGGATATTTTGAGTGTCGACGTCGATTGGAATCTTCATGACTATTATTACAAGTATACTGCTCGTACGTATGAGTTTATGAAACTCGAAGGAGAACAGTACGGTGATTTGAATGGCGAGTGGTATTCAGTCCCTTTTTATCCTGACCAGACAAATCTTCAGAGTGATCAGCAACGTGTTATGGTTCAAACTAAAGGTGTTTTCCATCTTCCCAATAAAAATACATTGAACAGTGGTTTGGAGTATCGTTGGGACTATTTGCATGCTCCTTTGAGAACAGTTGAGGGCTCGGCTAGCAACTGGACTGCGGCTGGCTACGTCCAGGATGAGTTTGATAAAATTGAATGGTTTAATCTTACTGCTGGTCTGCGATTGGTAGTCAACGAAGGTTTTGGCTTCCGTCTTACCCCAAAGTTGAGCACTATGTTCTCTTTGGGTGACTTCCGTATACGTCTTGGCTGGAGTCAAGGATTTAAGACTCCTACAGTCAAGGAGATGTACTACCGTTATCTTCACGTGATGGGAAGCAGTACGATTTTCAATATGGGCAACGTCGAACTTAAACCACAGACAAGCAATTATTGGAGTTTGTCTGGTGAATATCGAGGAAAGGCAGTCACTGTTTCGCTAACTGGATATATTAATCGTCTTGATAACATGATCGCTCTTGTGAATGTCCCTGTAGAGGAGATTCCTTCGGATGTGCAGATGGCTTATATGGGAGACGGTAGTGGAAAGGTTCAGGCTCGTATGTATAGGAATATGGAAGATGCAATGACGTGGGGTGAAGACATTGACGTCGCATATAAGTTCAATAAGGATTTTACGCTTAAAACATCTTATAGCTATCTCGACACTAAAGCTCATCAATATGATTCTGACCACGACAAAATGAAAGAGGTTATTATCGATGGAATGGCTCACCATAAATGGAGTGCGTCGGCTATATACTCCCATAAATTCAACGCTAAATATAAATTGGGGTTAAATCTCAGTGCTCGTGGTAGTAGCACACGTTACTATGAGAACAATGGAAATGGAAAACCATTTGGCTTGTGTAGATTGAACACTACCCATGATTTGGGCAAAGAGAGTTCTAAGTTGGCTTATCGTGCTGAGTTTGGAGTGGATAACATTTTCAACTATGTTGATCGAACAATGCATCCGTACCATCTGGGTTCAAAAAGTTCGGGTACGACAGTTTTTGCAGGTCTGAACATTCGTTTCAAACAGGGAAAAAAATTAAAAACATATAATTCAAAGGTTTCAAAAAACAATAACGAAAATGAAGATTAAATTTTTCATTATGATGGCTGTGCTTGCTGCAGCATCAGTATTCACATCTTGTGATGATGAGGATGAAAGTGCAAAGAACATCGTTTCTGAGTACGAGGTAAACGACAAGGTTGTTGCTGAACAGAAAACAAAGTCGGGTAAGGATGAGGCTGTCCTATTGGTGGCATTCGGTTCGACATGGAGCAATTCGTTTGCTGCTTTTGATGCGACAAAGAAGGCTTACGAGGCGGCGTTCCCTAATGCCGACGTTTATGTCTGCTTCTCATCAGACATCTGTATCAATCGTGCAAGTGCAGGAGAGAACGGTGAGGCTCGCGACTACTATGAGCCACGTTATTTGCTTCACGCTATCGGAGCTGCTAAGTATGCAAAGATCTATGTCCAGTCTTTACAGGTTATCCCAGGTGAGGAGTTTGCTAACGTTGTGGCTTGTGTGAAGAAGTTCATGAACAATGGTTACATCGCGTCTGCACATCTTGATGATGACTATTTGGCAAAGTTGGATGCTGACAAAGCTATCTTCTTGGGTATGCCTTTGCTTAACACATTCGAAGGTGATGGCAATGATGTGGATGAGGTAGCAAAACAGTTGAATGATGTTTGCAAGGATGAGGTTGCTAAGGGTGTTGTCGCTTTCATGGGTCACGGTAATCCAGATAGCTACGATGCATTCAAGGCAAATGTCCGCTACACTCAGTTGCAGACAGCTCTACAGAAGTATAGCGACAACTACTTTGTAGGAACAGTTGATGCTCCAAACACATACAAGTATGATGTTCATGAGAATATGAAGAGTGCAGGCAAGACATCTGGTGATATTTACCTTCACTGTTTGATGTCAATTGCTGGAGACCACGCTCACAATGACATGGCAGGTCAGGGAGATGAGTATTGGGGCAATGAAGACGGCGAGGATGACAGCTGGTTTGAGTATTTTGCTCACAATGGTTACACTGCAAATGTTCCTCTTGGTGCAAACAATGAGCCATCAGGTCTTCTTGAAATCCCAGGTGTGCTAAACGTATGGATTAACCATACAAAGAATGCTGATTTCTTGGAGGACGCATATCATTCAATGTACCCAGAAGAATAAAAAAAGGGAGATTATATATAGTAGTTGTCCCAAATGAGGATTGTTAAGGGCGGAACGCCCTAACCCCTCCATCCAACGCGAGTCCGTAGGACGAGCGTATGAAAAATAAGCATGTTTGGACAAATCGTATATAATTGCCATTTAAGGTGTTTAAATCCAATAGGGGAGACGGGAATAACTCCCGTTCCCCTATTTTGAGTTTTCTAAAATGAAGAAATATTTACTATTTATTGTTACCGTTTTTAGTTTGTATTCTTGTGTAAATCATAAGGATGCAATGAAAAATTGTACTGCTGACGAACTTTTTGCTCAGCATGATTCAGTATTGGCTCATAGTGATGTGTATAGTGATACTATTGTGATCAAGTATGCCAAGGGTTTGAAGGTTGATTATAATGAGGATGGTGTCCACGTCTTTATATGCAATCCTGACCCAAATGCGAAAATGAAAAAAACGGAGGAGATTGTGATTTCTAATCCATCAAGCAGATTCATTTGCACTACAGCTCTTCAGCTTGGCAATTTCGAAGCATTAGGGCTTGAGGATAAGATAGTTGGTATGAACTCTCTTAAGAATCTCTTTTCTCCAAAAATGAAAGAGCAGATAAAAAATGGTTCGACGGTGAAGATTGGCAAAGAAGGAAACTTTGACCTTGAGTCTGTAGTCGCATCCAAACCTGATTATATATTTGTTTCAGCCAGCAAACATGGAGGATTTGAAGTCCTTAAAGACTGCAATATTCCTTTGATTTCTCATCATGGCTACAAGGAGACTGATCCGTTGGGACAGGCTGAGTGGATTAAATTGATTGGAATTCTTACTGGTGAGACACGTCGTGCAAATGCTGTGTTTGCTGATATCGAAACTAAGTATTTGAAACTAAAAGACGAGGTAGCGGCACAAAAAACAGACAAATTGCCGACAGTTATCTCTGGTCGACAGATTCGTGACGGATGGTATTTTGTCGGAGGAAAAAGCTATATGGCTCAGATTTTTAGCGACGCAGGAGCTGAGTATATCATGAAGGATAACTCTGAGTCTGGTGGTGTCACTGAAGATTTCGAGTCGGTTTATGTCAAAGGTTTAAGTGCTGATTTCTGGCAGACTGATGGAGCCCATAGTGGAGAATATACACTTAATGATCTTGCCGCTGAGGATGAGCGTTATGCTACAATGGAAGCGTTCAAGAACAAGCAGGTTGTTTTCTGTAATCTAAGTGAAACTCCATATCGTGAGCTGGGTGGTGTGCAACCTCACTATATTTTGGCTGATTTTGTTAAGGCATTTCATCCTGAACTATTGCCGACTTATGAACCAAAATACTACAAAATCATTAAGTAATGAAGGTTTACACAAAAACCGGAGATAAAGGTGAGACTTCTCTTGTGGGCAGAGTGAGAGTTAGCAAAGCGAGTCAGCGACTTGAATGTTATGGTACTGTCGATGAGCTAAACTCCCACGTCGGCTTACTGATTACATATTGTGAGGATTCTGCTGATATGGAATTCTTGGCTGATGTTCAGTCAAAGTTATTTGTTGTGGGCGGATATTTGGCAACGGATAATTCACAAACAGAGATTCGTGAGGGCAATGTGGTGACTTTGGAAATGATTGATGAGATAGAACGTGAGATTGATCATATTCAGACACTGTTGCCTCCAACGAAACTGTTTGTCGTGCCCGGTGGTTCACGTGGGGCTGCCTACTCACATGTCTGCCGCACAGTTTGTCGTAGAGCAGAACGGAATATAGTCAGGTTAATAGAGCATGGAGCAAAAGTCGACGACAATGTTTTAGCCTTGGTCAACCGTCTCAGTGACTATTTTTTTGTTTTGGCACGCAAACTGAATGTCGACAATGGGATAGAGGAGAAAATATGGAAAAGGATTAGTGAAGGGAAATAAATTCAGTAAGTTGGATGATAAATAGATTTTTACATATCGTTTTGTTCTTCAGCCTCACATTAGAAGCTTTTGCTCAGTATGATAGTCTGATGTCATCAATAGAGTTGAATCCTTTAGTTGTGACAGGTACTGGAACGTATCACACAGCTGACAATTCACCTGTGGCGGTCAAGGTGTTGTCTGCCACTGATCTAAAAAATGTGCAAGCGACTAATGTTCAAGAGGCTTTAAGCAAATTGTCTCCAAATATTACTATGCATACTAATGGCATGGGTGATTTTGTGAATTTCAACGGAGTCAGCGATGATTATTTGCTTATTATGGTGAATGGCAAACGTGTAAGTGGAGATGACCGTTGGAGTCGTGTCAGCATGGATAACGTCAAAAGAATAGAGGTGTTCTGTGGGGCTGCGAGTGCATTGTATGGTAGTGATGCAATCGCTGGTGTGATTAACATCATCACTGATGAATCTAAGGATGATGTTTCTGCTTCTTCACGCACTAAAGTTATGAATCATGGACGCATGAATCAAGATGCTAATGTGTCTGTTTCAAAAGGAAATTTCTCTAGTTTCACATCCTATAATTACCGTAAGGCTGACAACTGGCAGATCAACCATTACCAAGAGTTTACCGAAACTGATAAAGATGGAAATGAAACATCTGTTCTTAAGTTGAATGGACGACCAATGTCACAAGGATTCCAAAGCCACAATCTCAGTGAGAAGTTGGAATGGCGATTCAATAATAGATGGCAGATGTATGTGTCGGGTAATTATTATGACTATGTGACGGCTCGTCCTCAAAGTGCAATCTCATTCACTCAAAAAAAGAGTACAGATAAGTCGACAGGAGATATATCCTACACATACTCCTCCAAGAATGCTTATACTTATGATCTTCACCACGATTCTTATTCGTATGGTGGAGGTTTGCGTTGGAATCCAAACGATAGCATAGATATTTTCTTGGATGTGATTAGTGATAATTTCACGTCGAAATACGACTATTGGCAAACAGCAGAGAAGGAGGCTTATGATGAGACGCGTAAGCAGACCAACTCAGTAAATGAGACACTGAAGGGAATCTTCCGTCTTGCCAAATGGAATAAACTATCTGGAGGTCTGGAGTTTGTGCAGGAATCACTCGATAGTGAAAGTGATAACATCTCTGATGAATCAACAAATACGTATAATGTTTTCATACAGGAGGAGTTAAAAATCGTGAATGGATTTGAAGCTGTGGCTGGTGTTCGCTATACATACAATACCAATTTCAAAAGCCATGTCACTCCAAACATAGGTTTATTCTATCATGTAGGTGGTTTTAGAATCCGCACAAGTTATGCTGGAGGTTATCGCACACCATCGCTTTCTCAACTTTATGCAACCGACCAGGCTAAGACAAGTAGCCGTTACACAATTAATAATCCATCTTTGAAAGCGGAGAAGAACCATTTCGGTACTGTCAACATTGAGTATGGCAACAAATGGATGAATGTCGGCGTAACAGGATTCATAAATCAAATCCGTGATATGATTAATTATCGTACGCTTTCAGAAGATGAGATAAATGCAGATCCGGAGTTGGCAGAGTTAAGCAAGGAGTGGAAAACAATTCGTCAGAGAGCTAATATTGATACCGCTTTGCTAAGAGGTGTGAGTGCGAATGCAAAGTTTATTACAAAAGTGGGCTTGACATTTGGAGGCGGATACACATTCACCGACGGAGAAGTGGACAAGGCAGTGCGTCACGTCGGCAACGTGAATGTGGCATTTGATAAGACATGGAATAAATACCATCTTAATATTGCATTGGACGGTCATGTCCAAGGCCGACGATTCAGCAGCACATACGGTTATGCTGATGGTTATAGCCAATGGGATTTGAATACACGGCATACAATAACAATGGATAAGTTTATTCTTGAACCAGGAATAGGAATAGAAAATCTTTTCGATAAAGTTGATGATTCCTATTGGAATTCTAATTATTCGACTGTCAATCCTGGAGGATCGTTGTATATAAGTTTGGCTCTTAAATTCAAGAAATGATATGAAAATATATGTGGCAGGTATCGGACCAGGTTCACCAGAGGATATAACTCCAGCTGTCCTTGCTGCAGTCAAAGACAGTGATGTGGTGGTGGGGTATAAATACTATTTTCAATTTATCACACCATATTTGAAGCCTGGCACTGAGTGTGTGGATACAGGAATGAAGAAGGAGAAGGCACGTGCGGAACAGGCTTTCAATCTTGCTGAATCGGGGAAGACCGTATGTGTGATTTCGAGTGGCGACGCGGGCATTTATGGCATGGCTCCGCTTATTTATGAAATGAAGAAAGAGCGTCAGTCTGACGTCGAAATCATTCCATTGCCAGGTATTTCAGCATTTCAAAAAGCAGCGGCTCTACTTGGTGCTCCTATGGGCCACGACTTCTGTGTGATCAGCATGAGTGATTTGATGACACCGTGGAGTTTGATAGAAAAACGAATCAAGTCTGCTGCCATAGGAGACTTCGTCACTGCCGTCTACAATCCCAAGAGCAGTGGACGTTATTGGCAACTGTACCGTCTCAAAGAGATATTCTTGCAGGAACGCAATCCCCATACTGTTGTTGGCTATGTGCGTCAGGCTGGACGTGAAGATCAAAGTGTGAAGATAACGACACTTGAAGATTTTGATCCGGAAGATGTGGATATGTTTACTGTCGTCATAATCGGAAATAGCCAGTCATACGAGTGGAACGGAAGTTTTATCACGCCAAGAGGCTATTATCGGGAACAAGTGTACGAAGGAAAGAATCTTGGTCAATCAATCATGATTAAGTCTTTCCAGACAATTCGTGGTGAATTGAAGAATCCTAATATTCCATTGTGGAAACTGTGGCCGATGCTTCACTCAATCCACACCACAGCTGATTTTGACATGGAGAATCTTCTTTGGATGGATGAAAATGCGACGTCGATTCTATATGATAAAGTAAAGAATAAAGAGATCAAAACTATTGTTACTGATGTCACGATGGTGTCATCAGGAATACGTAAGGGAGCATTGGAAAGATTAGGTATAGATGTCCGCTCTTACATTAATGATCCACGTGGGGCAGAAATGGCAGCGTCTGAAAATATAACAAGAGCACAAGCTGGTATTCGTCTTGCTTTGGAGGATTATCCGGATGGTAAAGGAGTGTTGTTTGCATTTGGAAATGCTCCAACAGCGTTGCTTGAACTTTGTGAATTGATCCGAAAAGGAAAGTGTAAGCCAGAAGGCATTGTGGGAGCTCCAGTTGGATTTGTTCATGTGGAGGAGAGCAAACATGCCGCTAAACCATTCAAGGATATTCCTAAGATTCTGATTGAGGGTCGAAAGGGAGGAAGCAATTTAGCTGCGACGTTGGTAAATAGCATCCTTACCTTTGATGATGCTGAACTGTTGAGACCAGGAAGAGACGTATAAATGCAGAATG
>DCIP01000121.1:0-13469 GCA_002317115.1 Candidatus Scybalocola fimicaballi | reverse complement strand
TGAAACTTTCAAAACTACAATGAAACATTGCACAATTATTGGCATAAGTGATTCTCGTGATCAATGGTTTCCACCAGAGATATTGGATATTGTCTCTGAAGGAAAAGTTTTCTCTGGAGGCAAACGTCATCATGAGATTATGGAGAAATATTTGCCTGCTCAATGTAGGTGGATAGATATCGTTGTTCCATTGTCAGATGTTTTTGAAAAATACAAGGAACATGACGACGTTGTGATTTTCGCCTCTGGTGATCCGTTGTTTTATGGATTTGCTGCGACGGTACAACGTGAATGTCCAGAGTGTGATATCGAAGTTTTTCCATCGTTTAATTCCTTACAGATGTTGGCACACCGTATGTGTCTGCCATATCAAGATATGCATGTGGTATCGTTGACTGGGCGACCTTGGGATAAACTTGATGAGGCTTTGATCAGTGGAGAAAGGATGATTGGTTGCTTGACGGATCGCAATAAAACACCGAATGCTATCTGGTCCAGAATGATGGAATATGGCTACGACAATTATAAGATGACGGTCGGAGAAAACCTCGGTAATGAATCTACGGAATCTGTTGGTGAGTTTTATGAGAATAAGGAATATGCGGTTCCAAATTGTATAATCCTACAGAAAACAGCAGAAAAAAAACGTCCGTTTGGTATTCCGGAAAGTGAATTCCATTTGTTGGATGGCAGAGTGAATATGATAACGAAAATGCCGATCCGTCTTCTATCATTGTCAATGTTGGATCTTAGAAATAGTCGTTCATTCTGGGATGTCGGATTCTGTACTGGCAGTGTCAGCATAGAAGCTAAATTGCAGTTTCCACACCTTGCAATCACGGCGTTTGAGATTCGTGAGGAGGGTAGGGAATTGATGAGGCTTAACTCTCAAAAGTTTGGCACACCAGGAATCACAGCTGTCATTGGAGATTTTTTGGAACAAGATCTCAGCCAATATCCAGTTCCAGAAGCAATCTTCATCGGTGGACACGGAGGCAGATTGAAAGAGATGATTCAGAAATTGAAAAAAGTGATGACATCGGATTGTTGTATTGTATTCAATTCCGTTTCTGAAGAGAGCCGACAAATGTTTGAGGATGCCATTGTTGAAATAGGAATGCAGATCACAAAATGCACTCGTATGGCAATTGATGAGCATAATCCGATTTATATAATGCAGGCTCGTGAAAAAAAATAAATCATGATACACTACGAATATATCAATGAGGTAGGCAAACAATTGCTTTCTAAAATAGAAAAAGCGGATATTCCTTTTTCTGGCGACGCGATAGTCTTCGCTGGTGCATTAGGAATCTGCGTGCGTAAGATTTTGCCGATGGTTCACGACAAGTATTCTGATTCTGCTGTTGTCTGCATCGACACTACAGGCAAATGGGTGATTCCTGTGTTGAGCGGACATGTAGGTGGTGCTAATGAACTAGCACGTAAGATAGCCGCTTCAATAGGAGCACAAGCCGTCATCACGACACAAAGTGATAATCTTGGATTGTGGCCATTGGATACTCTTGCCCAACGCTTTGGGTGGGAGCAAAAGCATGTTGATCGTGTGGAAATGAACAAAGCTATAGCCGCATTCGTGAATGGTGAACCAACTGCTTTATATCTTTTGCAAGAAGACGAGGGTACTCGTTATCTTCGTGAGACTTGTCCGGCACATGTGTCAATAAATCCAGAGAGTGGATTCTTCAAGGTGAAAATCGTAGTGGCGGATAATAAGTTTGCGATTTCGTACAATACAGGATTGACACTTGGCTTTGGATGTCAGAAAAACGTACCGGCGGAATGTGCGGACCAACTACTTGCAGAGATAGCGTCACGTGGAATAGAGGTTGACGATATTTCTACCGTCGCAACTATTGATTTAAAGAAAGATGAGCCTATGTTGGAGCGTCTTTGCCATTTAATGCCTTGGGTAAAGAAAACTATTTACTCGGCAGAAGAACTATCCACTGTAGATGTGCCTAATCCTTCCGAGAAAGTTTTTGAGGTGACTGGATGTTATGGCGTGGCTGAGGCAAGTGCGATGAAGGAAGGAAAAACTCTGCTCATTAAGAAAACTAAAGGTTGTTTCGACGGTGCTCATTACACTTGGGCAATCTCATCTCTAAGCTCTAAGCTCTCATCTCTAAGCTCAGAAGGACATATTGAGATTGTTGGCGCAGGGCCAGGAGATCCTGAATTAGTGAGTGTGCGTGGCAAACGTTTTCTTGAGAATGCGGATTTGATTCTCTATGCTGGAAGCTTAGTGCCTAAAGAACTGACTTATTATGCTAAACCGGGGTGTGTTGTGCGGTCGTCTGCCGACTTGAATCTAGAGGAACAATTTGCTCTAATGAAAGAACATTATGATAAAGGTCATTTGGTTGTGAGATTGCATACTGGTGATCCTTGCATTTATGGTGCGATTCAAGAGCAGATGGCTTTTTTTGATGAGTATAAGATGGATTATCATATTACGCCAGGAATATCTTCATTTCTTGCTGCTGCGGCAGAATTAAAAAGCCAGTTCACAATACCAGAGAAGTGTCAGACGATTATATTGACACGTGGGGAAGGACGAACTCCAATGCCGGATAAAGAGAAGCTTCACATGCTTGCGTCGCACCAGAGCACAATGTGTATTTTCTTGTCGGCAGGTATAGTGGACGATGTGCAGAAACAGTTACTTGAAGGTGGTTATCCACCAGAAACTCCCGTCGCGGCATGCTATAAACTCACGTGGAAGGAGCAGAAAATATTTCGTGGGCAATTGAAGGATCTTGCCTCTATAGTCAAAGGTAATGGGTTGACGCTCACAACTATGATTGTGGTTGGAGATGCAATTGATAATCGTAAGGGGTTAAGTAAGCTTTATGATAAAAACTTCTCGCATTTGTTTAGATAACCAATGATACTGATATTTGGCGGGACGACAGAAGGTCGATTAGCAATAGACGTGCTGGAAGAGGCAGGTAAAGTGTTCTACTACTCTACAAAGGGTAGTGGCCAGGATGTGCTGCTTCATAACGGAGTGAGAATTTCCGGCGCGATGACAAGTGACGATATAAAAAGGTTTTGCATCGAGCATGATATCAAGTGTATCGTCGACGCTGCTCATCCGTTTGCTGAAGGATTACATCTGTCTGTTGCTGAGAGTGGAATGCCCGTGATAAGGTTGGAACGACATTATCCTGAAAATGTGGAAGGTGTCATATATTTGAAGGATTGGAATGAAGCTGTAAATAAGATAGAGAGTAGGAAACTCTTGGCATTATCAGGTGTCAATACCATTGCCAAATTAAAAGATTATTGGAAAGAAAACGAGACGTTATTCAGAATTTTAAATCGTGACGATAGTCTTGATCTTGTAAAACATAATGATTTTCCAGAAGATAAACTGTTGTTTTATCCATCATCAATGCCAACGAAGGAAGAGGAAAAAGAGATGATGAAAGAGTGTGGCTGCGACGCAATCCTAACAAAAGAAAGTGGCGAGAGTGGTGGTTTTAAAACTAAAGTGGAGGCAGCGCTTGAATTAGGATTAAAGGTATATGTTGTGCGTCGTCCGTCTTTACCAAAGCATTGGATAACTGTCGATGGAAAATATACTTTACGTAGAGCAGTTCAGAATTTGGTGCCTGATTTCTTTCCTCTCAAGACAGGATTGACCACAGGCGCGTGTGCCACAGCGGCTACGAAAGCAGCTTTGTTGTCTTTGCTAAACGAGGAATATCCGAGTGAAGTCTCATTCTCACTACCGGATGGCGAGACTCTGTCAGTCACTGTTGATTGTGATAATCCGGGAATTGCATCAGTTATTAAAGAAAGCAGCGATGATCCCGACGTCACCAAAGGATGCAAAATCACATCAGAGGTTTGTTTACGCAATGATGATGAAATCCGTTTCCTTCAAGGGGAAGGTGTTGGCGTCGTCACATTGCCAGGACTTGGAATTCCTGTCGGAGAACCAGCTATAAATCCTACTCCACGATCGATGATGATATATGAAATCCGACAACTGACTGATAAAGGAGTTGATGTGAAAATCAGTGTGGAGAATGGAAGAGAATTGTGGAGCCATACATTCAACAATAAGGTTGGGGTGGTGGACGGAATCAGTATTATCGGAACATCGGGAATCGTTTCACCACTGAGCAATGAGGCGTTTGTGGAGAGTATTGGCAGAGAACTCCAAGTGGCAAAAGCAATAGGCTGCAAAGAGATTGGTTTTGCGTCGGGAAAGAAAGGAGAGAATGCCCTTAAAGATGCAGAACCTAATCTTCGTGTGATTCATTATGGAAATTTTGTGGGAGACGCATTGAAGAAAGCGCATGAGTTGGGCTTTCAACGAGTTGTGATTGGCATTATGATAGGAAAGGCCATCAAACTGGCAGATGGACATCTTAATACTCATTCACATGTGGTTGAGGCTGATTTGAGTAAATACGGAGTGAAGATGGCACGTGAACTATGGGATGTTATGCCTCCGTCTTTTTTTGATGAAGTAGTGCGGAATTGTGAGAAACATTGTCGCACAGTATTTCCAGACGGAGAATTGAAAGTAAAACTTATTAAAGATACGACGATTTGACATGAATAATACATTGTTGTTTGTTATACTTTTGTTGCTTATCCCATTTCTGGTATTCTGCAATCTCATGACGGGAAGTGTGGAGATGGGAAGTGAGCTTTGGAAGACGGTGGTGATGACTATCCGTCTGCCACAGACACTGACTGCTATGTCTTGTGGGGCAGGATTGTCTGTTGCTGGTTTACTGATGCAGACAATATTCCGCAATCCACTTGCTGGGCCATCCGTGCTTGGTGTTTCGAGTGCAGCTAGTCTGGGTGTGGCATTCGTATTGTTGTTAAGTGGTGCTATTGGAGGAACCTCACTCTCTCATTTTGGTGTTATAGGAAATTCTGCGATAATACTTGCTGCGATTGCTGGATCATTATGCGTCATGATAGTAATAGTTTGGTTGTCGCGAAGAGTTGCAGGCAATGCGACGTTGCTTATATCAGGAGTGATGATTGGCTATATTGCGTCGGCTATTATTGGAGTGCTCAAGGCATATGCGAATGAAGAGGATATCCATGCATACGTTATCTGGGGATTGGGTTCGTTTTCAAGAG
The DNA here is from genome assembly GCA_002317115.1 of Candidatus Scybalocola fimicaballi. Taxonomy (GTDB): domain Bacteria; phylum Bacteroidota; class Bacteroidia; order Bacteroidales; family Paludibacteraceae; genus UBA1723. Next base: position 8,333 of record DCIP01000121.1, on the reverse strand, counting down.
TCTCTGGAGGACAGGTAGGCGTTTTTGTCTGCCTTATTGCAATTTTGCTTCCTTTGACAATGCTGTTGGCAAAACCTTTGAATATGATGCTGATGGGAGATTTATACGCTCTTAACCTTGGACTGAATGTCAAACTACACCGTATGTGGATTATTGCAGCTGCTGGAATCCTTACAGCTGTTGTCACCGCTTATTGTGGACCGATAATGTTTTTAGGATTGGCAGTCCCACACATAGCCAGAGGCATTTTCCGAACGAGTGATCACCGCATTCTGTTGCCTGCCACGTTGATATGCGGAGCAGAGTTGTCGCTGTTGTGTAATCTGATAAGTAAAATGCCAGGAGCAAACGGAGTGTTGCCAATAAACTCAGTCACAGCGTTGATCGGAGCCCCGATAGCGTTGTATGTCTTGTTGAAACGAAAAAGTGGTGGGCATTATATCTAAATCTATATTCTTATGAGTAAAGTTCTTATAGCTGCGACTAATTCAAATTGTGGTAAGACAACATTTGCCATGGGATTGCTACGTGCCTTAAGACGAAAAGGAATCAAGGTGCAACCATATAAATGTGGACCAGACTATATTGATCCTATGTTTCATAAATTGGCATCAGGAGCCGAGAGTGTGAATCTTGATACTGTGATGTCATCCAAGGAGCATGTGAAAGATTTGTTTGCGAATTATGGAAGAGATGCTGAGATATGTGTTGTGGAAGGAGTGATGGGATTATACGATGGTAAAGAACGTTGGTATGGAAGCAGTGCGGAGATAGCGACGCTTTTGGATTTGCCAATTATTCTACTTGTCAATGCAAAGTCGACTGCCTATTCCGTCGCTCCGTTGTTGTACGGATATAAGCATTTCAGTCCGAACCAAACAACTCCTAATATCTTGGGCGTTGTCTTTAATATGGTTGGCTCGGAGAGGCATTATAAACTTTTGAAACAGGCTTGTGAGGATGTAGGCATCGAGTGCTTGGGATATCTTAGACGTAACGATAAGTTGCAAATACCATCCAGACATTTAGGATTGTCTATTGCAGAGATGGAGAAAGTTGAGACGTTCATAGATGCGGCGGCAGACGAAATTGTTGAACATGTAAATCTTGACCGAATATGCGAATTTTGATAGCTCAAGATGAGGCTTTTAACTTTATTTATCGTGCCAATGTAGATGCACTGAGGCAGATAGGTGACGTGAGTTTCTTTTCTCCGTTGCATGATAAAGAGTTGCCTCAATGTGATTTGCTATATTTGCCCGGAGGATATCCTGAATTGTTTCTCGACGAATTAAAAGCCAATCATAACATTTGTCGGCAGATTAATAATTTCGTTGAACAAGGAGGACGCGTCCTTGCGGAATGTGGAGGATTCATGTATTTGTGCAGAGATATTGATGGAGTGGAGATGTGCAACGTCTTTCCATTTAGTGCGACGATGGAAAATTCACGTTTGCATCTTGGCTACCGAGAGAAGAACGGAGCCAAAGGACATGAGTTTCACTACTCTGATATTAAAGAGTCTTATGAGTTGGTGAACATATATAAAAATGTGATCGCTGGATACACTCATTGGTATTGGGCTGAGACTGGATTTGAAACATTGTGGAGCGAATTAAGCAAGCGATGATTTCGATTATGTTGGCTATTTACAGAAAATGAATAAAATGAAGAATATTACAATTGAGTTGATAAATACAACAATTGGGTATAAGTCTGGAAATAAAACCACAATTATAGCTTCCGGTTTGAATGGCTCGTTTGAGAAAGGCGAACTGATTAGTTTGGTCGGTCGCAACGGTTGTGGCAAGTCGACATTATTAAGAACGATTGCCGGATTCCAAACGATTCTTGAGGGTAGGGTAGTGCAGGAAGGAAAAGACATATCTGATTACAGCATACAGGAAAGAGCTCGCTTGATAAGTATCGTCACAACAAATTTCAAACCGATCCCCAATATGACAGTTTTTGATTTAGTAGCGATGGGACGCAGCCCCTATACTGGATTCTGGGGAAAACTAAGTCAGGATGATAAGAAGATAATAGACGAGTCTATTGGCATAGTAGGAATGGAAAAATATAGAAATCGTACCGTCGACACGCTTTCTGATGGAGAGCGACAAAAAGTGTTGATTGCAAAAGCCATCGCACAGGAAACGACGGTGATTATCCTGGATGAGCCAACGTCATTTCTCGACTATCCAAGTAAAGTGAAAACAATGCAGATCTTGAGGACACTTGCACACGATTGTGATAAGACAATTATCATCTCAACGCACGACTTAGAGCAAGCATTACAATTCTCTGATAAGATATGGTTGTTGAACGACGAGAAGAAACTGATTGTAAATACTCCGTCGGAAATGATAGAAAAAGGGATTATGAAAGAGTGTTTTGGTTATGAAAATTGTATTTTTGTATCCAAAATAGAATGATAATATGAAGGCTAAAATTACAATGTTGGGCACAGGTAATGCCCTTGTGACTAAATGCTACAACACATGTTTTGTGATTTCCACAGACGAAGGAAATCTTCTTACAGATGCTGGAGGCGGCAACGGAGTGCTTGTCCAGCTTGAAAAATCGGGCATCGATTACCGCAGTTTGAATGCTATGTTTCTTACTCATGCCCACACCGACCACTTTCTTGGAGCTCTTTGGATAGTGCGTATGATTTCCACAGCCATACATCGTGGAGAATATAATGGGATTTTCCATATTTATAGTCATTCGCACCTTTGTGGACTATTAAATATGATGGTGACGGAAATGTTGCCAAAAAAGATTGCGTCGGAGGTAGGAAAGGGAATTTTGATTCATGAAGTTGCCGACGGTGATAAGTTTGAAGCCATTGGCGCGAGCTTCACAGCCTTCTCAATCCACTCCACAAAATTAGAGCAGTTTGGCTACCGTATGGATTATAAAAATCTCAGCGTCGTCTGCCTTGGAGATGAGCCATACAATGAGAAATGTGCGGGATATGTGAAGGGTGCGGATTGGATGCTTTGTGAGGCATTCTGTCTGTACGACGACAGAGAAGTTTTCCGACCATACGAAAAGCATCACAGTACAGCGAAAGACGCCGGAGAGATCGCGTCGACATTGGGAGTGAAGAACATCTTGCTTTACCATACAGAGGAGAAGACGTTGGCGACACGAAAGGAAAAATACACTGCAGAGGCAAAACAGGGATTCTCGGGTAGGGTAGAGGTGCCGTATGATTTGGAAACGGTAGAATTGATTGACGATTGATGGTTGATGATTGATGATTAACGAAAAATTGTTTGTTTTATCCAATATTTGGCGTATAAAAGTCAAAAAAACGGAGTTGATTGTTACATAATCGTTAAAAATATTTAACTTTGTCCATAATTTTTAATAAATTTTTTAGATCCATTTATGGCTGAATCAATTAAAATCAAAAAAGGCCTGGATATTAAACTGAAGGGTAAGGCAGCAGAGACAAAGTCTGATGCTTTGCAGAGTCAGTTTTTTTCTATGCGCCCTGACGATTTTCACGGCATGACTCCAAAAGTTGCTGTTAAGGAGGGTGATGCAGTGAAGGTGGGTTCGGTGTTGTTTTACGACAAGGCAAACCCAGATTTAAAGGTTGTCTCTCCATGTAGCGGAACAGTTGAGGCTGTGAATCGAGGTGAGAGACGAAAGGTATTGGATATTAGGTTGAAGTCGGATGGTAAGTTCGAGTCTGTACCATTCGAAAAAGCACAGCCTTCACAGCTAAGCTCAGCCGATGTAAAGAAGATTCTTTTGGAGAGTGGATTCTTTGCATTCATCAACCAGCGTCCATACGATGTAGTTGCGAATCCTAATGATTGCCCTAAGGCTATCTTCATTTCGGCATTCGACTCAGCTCCGTTGGCACCATCTTACGACTATGTGTTCGACTACACACAGTGCAAGGATGAGTTGCAGCTTGGTGTTGACGCTCTTGCAAAGTTGACAACTGGCAAGGTATACGTCTCAACACACAAGGATTCTGCATCACGTGCATTCAAGGAGTTGAAGGGTGTTACAATCACTGAGTTTGAGGGACCACATCCAGCAGGAAACGTTGGTGTACAGATCAACCACATCAGCCCAATCAACAAGGGTGAGGTAGTATGGACAATCAGCCCATACGATGTTGTGGCTATCGGTTCTGCATTCAAGAAGGGAGTAGTTGATTTCTCAAGACTAATCGCTCTTGTAGGATCATCAGTTTCAAAGCCTTCATATTATAAGACATATCCAGGAGCTGAGATCGCTTCAATCGTGAAGGGACAGGTTTCTGAGGAGAACGTAAGATACATCAGCGGAAATCCGTTGACTGGACGTCAGGTTTGCAAGGATGGTTTCATCGGAGCATTCGCACACCAGATCACAGTTATCCCTGAGGGTAACAAGAACAACGAGTTCTTAGGATGGATCTTGCCTCGTCTTAACAAGTTCAGCACAAGCCGTTCATACTGCTCTTGGTTGCTTGGCGACAAGAAGGAGTACGTTGCAGATACTAACCTTAACGGTGGTGAGCGTGCGTTCATCATGAGCGGTGAGTACGATGCAGTGTTCCCAATGGATATCTTGCCAGAGTTCTTGGTAAAGGCAATCATGGATAAGGACATCGACAAGATGGAGCAGCTTGGTATCTACGAGGTAGCTCCTGAGGATTTCGCTCTATGTGAGTATGTCTGCACATCTAAGATTGAGACTCAGAGAATTGTACGTGAGGGATTGGATTTCTTGCGTAAGGAGTTGGCATAATTAAGAGTAATAATTTAAATAAGTGATAAATTGAAAGCTTTAAGGAATTTTCTGGATAAAGTGAAGCCAAACTTTGAGGAGGGCGGCAAACTTTCAGCGTTCCGTTCTGTGTTCGATGGTTTCGAGACATTCTTGTTCGTGCCTAACACAGTTTCGAAGAGCGGAACACATATTCACGACACAATCGACAGCAAGCGTGTGATGTCATTTGTTGTGATTGCCTTGATCCCAGCTTTGCTTTTCGGTATGTACAACGTCGGCTACCAGAACTATTTGGCAGCAGGTACACTTGACCAGGCAAGCTTCATGGAGGTTTTCTGCTTCGGATTCTTGGCAGTTCTTCCTAAGATCATCGTTTCTTACTTGGTTGGTCTTGGAATCGAGTTTACAGTAGCACAGTGGAAACATGAGGAGATTCAGGAGGGATTCTTGGTTTCAGGTATGTTGATCCCAATGATCGTTCCAGTTGAGTGTCCACTATGGATCATCGCTGTAGCAACTGCATTCGCAGTTATCTTCGCAAAGGAGATCTTCGGTGGTACAGGTTACAACATCTTCAACGTAGCATTGATCACTCGTGCATTCTTGTTCTTCGCTTATCCTACAAAGATGAGTGGTGATCAGGTTTGGATCGCTAAGGAGTCGATCTTCGGTCTAGGTAACGATTTGGCAAGCAATACTGTAGATGGTTTCACTGGTGCGACTGCTCTAGGTCAGGTAGCAACTGGTACAACAACAACAGTTACAAATGCTATTGGTGAGACTGCAACTCTTAACGATATGATTATCGGTTTGTTGCCAGGTTCAATCGGTGAGACAAGTGTTATCGCAATCATGATTGGTGCCGCTATTCTATTGTGGTCTGGTGTTGCTAACTGGAGAACAATGATCAGCGTATTCATTGGTGGTGCTTGCACAGCATTCTTGTTCAACGCAATCGGAAGCGAGACAAATCAGGTTTGGAACCTTGACTGGATGGAGCATTTGGCAGTAGGTGGTTTCTGCTTCGGTGCTGTATTTATGGCAACTGACCCAGTTACTTCTCCACGTACAAACTGCGGTAAGTACATCTTCGGATTCTTGATCGGAGTTGTCGCAATCGTAATCCGTTGTATGAACCCTGGTTATCCAGAGGGTATGATGTTGGCAATCTTGTTGATGAACTTGTTCGCAGCGTTGATTGACTACTGTTTCGTACAGAGCAACATCAATAAGAGATTGAAACGTCTTAATAAATAATCATTAAAAGAGCAGAAAATGAATAAAAATAGTAATACTTATACTATCCTTTATGCTACGATAATGGTTATTATTGTGGCTTTCCTACTTGCTTTCATCTCATCTTCTTTGAAAGACAAGCAGATGGAGAATGTAAAGTTGGATACAAAGAAGCAGATTCTTAGTGCTTTGAATGTAAAAGAAGGCGACGTCGCTGATAATTATCAGAGTATGGTTAAGGATTTCGTTTTGAATGCTGACGGTACTCTTTCAGAGCAGAGCGAGGCTAATTTCCAGACAAACTATTCTGATACAACTAAGCTTCACGTTTTTGAGTGCACAGTTAACGGTGAGAAGAAGTATCTTTTCCCAGTTAGAGGTGCTGGTCTTTGGGGACCAATCTGGGGTTATGTTGCTTTGAACGAAGATAAGAACACAGTATTTGGAACTTACTTCGGACACGAGGGTGAGACTCCAGGACTAGGTGCTGAGATCGCAAAGTCATTCTTCTCAGAGCAGTTCAAGGGCAAGACAGTTTCAAAGGATGGAAACATTGTTTTGAGCGTTGTTAAGAACGGAAAGGTTGCAGATTCATCTTGTGAGGTTGATGGTATCTCTGGAGGTACAATCACATCTAAGGGTGTTGACGCAATGTTGAAAGACTGCTTGAAGAGATACAAATCATTCTTGGCTTCAGCTGTAGCTACAGAAGCTAACTCTGATGCAACAAATGTAGAGGCTGCTGCTGATTCGACAGCAAAGTGTGCTGCTACAGTTGCTAAGGAGGCAGAGGCAAAGGCTGCTGAAAATGCAGGTAAGGAAGGTTACGGTGACTTCAGCGTAGTTGAGGAGAAAATCCAGAAGGTTGACTCTATTAAGAAAGAAGTTAAAGACGAGTTGAAAAAATAAGTAGAGGAGGGTATACAAATGAGTAATCTTAAAGAAACATTTCTTACACCACTTGGATTGAACAACCCAGTGGCTGTGCAGGTGCTTGGTATATGCTCTGCGCTTGCTGTTACAGCACAGCTTGAGCCAGCAATCGTAATGGGATTGTCTGTAACAATCATCCTTGCTGTAGCAAACGTTGTTATCTCTTTGTTGAGAAACACAATTCCAAATCGTATCCGTATCATCGTTCAGTTGGTTGTTGTCGCTACATTGGTAACAATCGTAAGTGAGGTTTTGAAGGCATTCGCATACGACGTGAGCGTAGCTTTGTCAGTGTATGTCGGTTTGATCATCACTAACTGTATTTTGATGGGTCGTCTTGAGGCATTCGCAATGCAGAATGGTCCAGTTGACTCATTGATCGACGGTTTCGGTAACGGTCTTGGTTACGCAATCATCTTGGTTATCGTAGCTGCAATCCGCGAGCTATTCGGTGCTGGATGTTTGTTTGGAATCCAGATTATTCCAGACTGCGTATACGAGCTAGGTTATATGAACTGTGGTTTGATGCTTATGCCACCAATGGCGTTGATCATCCTAGGATGCATCATCTGGTTTATGAGAGCAAAGAACCCAGAGTTGCAGGAGAAATAACAACAGGTATTTAGGAAAATAATATGGAACATTTTATTAGTTTATTTGTAAGGTCGATTTTCGTCGACAATATGATTTTCGCATTTTTCCTAGGTATGTGTTCTTACCTTGCCGTTTCGAAGAATGTGAAGACAGCGCTAGGACTTGGTCTTGCTGTAATTTTCGTGTTGTGCGTTACATTGCCAGTCAACTACCTACTATATACAAAGGTTCTAGGACCAAATTGTTTGGTAAAGGATGTTGATTTGTCATTCTTGAGCTTCATCCTATTCATCGCCGTAATCGCTGGTATCGTACAGTTGGTGGAGATGGTAGTTGAGAAGTTCAGCCCATCACTTTACGCATCACTTGGTATCTTCTTGCCATTGATCGCTGTAAACTGTGCAATCATGGGTGCGTCTCTATTCATGCAGCAGAGAATCACAATGTCTCCAGACAGCACACAGTATATCGGTGGTGTGTCAGACTGTCTAGCATACGCATTGGGTTCAGGTCTTGGTTGGCTATTGGCAATCGTAGGTTTGGCTGCAATTCGTGAAAAGATGAGCTACAATGCTGCTCCAGCTGCATTAAAAGGTCTAGGTCTTACATTTATCACTGTAGGACTTATGGCTATGGCATTCATGTGTTTCTCTGGTCTTAACATTTAATATGGAGGAATAAAAAATGGAGAATTTGATTTTAGCAAGTATTGGAGTATTCCTCGCAGTAGTATTGACGCTTGTTGCAATCCTTCTTGTCGCAAAGAAGTTTTTGGTTGCATCAGGTCCTGTAAAGATCAAGATCAACGGTGAGCAGGAGCTAGAGGT
>DCIP01000218.1 GCA_002317115.1 Candidatus Scybalocola fimicaballi | reverse complement strand
AAAATTAATGCTTCCAAGATGGTTTAAGACACATTGCTGCATAAATCGCAGTCACAACAATGGACATTGGTACTCCTACTGTAAGCATCTCAGATAGCATTGTGTATACACCACCGTCTTCATTCAGTGCAGTGAAGAAAGGCCAGAATGGAACTATTTCACCGTTTATGATATGGTCGACGACGAGCATGGCAGTTCCGCCCCAAAGCATAAGTTCAAACTTTGGAAGGTTCTGCACTAACGGATGGCAATTGCCTTCCTCTATATTTTTCTTGTTATTACAACGTACTGCTGTTGTAGCAATAGCTTGTGCAAGAGGTACAATAAAACAACACATAGGAATTATTTGATAATAGAATAAAAATCTGAGTTGAACTGTTGCCAAAGCTGATCAACGAGTGGAGATTCAAGATATTTCTTGGCAATTTTGCTGTGGCTTTTCCCCACAAAATATTCAAGACTACCGGTATGGTTTATCGCATTGAGCGACGATACAGCTCCCTGCTCCGGTGTTTTGATGAATGGACGGAAGAATATATCAGCCAATGGGTCATACCATTGCCCCATACTGATCATATTGCTGTTGACTATACCAGGATCAGAAACGTTGACATTAAGCTGCGGATTGCGTTTGGCAAGTCCGATGGAGTAGTACAAAAAAGCAAGTTTAGATGTACTGTAGAATCCAAGTTGGCTAAAGTCTTCTGCCTTGCGATTCCTCCAGTTGATGTTAAGTTTGGCAAATCTGCATGTCAACGATACCATGTTTACAATGCTGCCACCGTTGGGTATCAGTGGCAGAATAAGCTCAGTCAGCATAGCTGGTCCGATGTAGTTGACGGCCATGTCTTGCTCTATGCCATCTGCAGACTCTGCATATTTGTGAGCCTTTATACCGGCATTGTTGAAAAGAGCATCGACAGTTGTCCCGTTTAGTCCATCTGCAAATCGTTGTATGGATTCCCGAGAAGACATCTCAAGCTCACGTAATTCAATACTTGCAGACGGATTTTGGCTGAGTATCTCCTGTCGCACAATTTCGCCTTTGTTCACGTCGCGGCAGGCCATGATGACATGCCAACCTTGTTGTGCCAAAGCACGGGTTGCGGCTGCACCTACACTACCTGAAGCTCCTGTAATTATGATGTTTTTCATCGTTTACTGTATCTTTCTTAATTCGTCCCATAAATTTTCAGGGATATCCTTACAGTTGTGGCAGCAAACCATCTTGTCGGAATACATGCGAGCAACGCAATATAGACGATGGTCGCAACCAGAACGAGTCGCCATATCACCAGCTTTAAGCTTATTGACGAACGCAGGGTCGTTGACTAGTGCACGGGCCATCTGTACTAATTCAAAACCTTCTCCCATTACTTTCTCGATGCCTTCACGAGATACAAGTCCGCCCACATAAATCAACGGTATGTTCACCTCGTTGCGGAATTTCTTTGCGTTCTCAAGGAAGAAGCATTCCTCGTATGGCCATGTCTTGATCATCCAGTCTCCGAATAGAGAGATGACAATCTTCTGAGGAAGAGACTTCATTGGCATGTAGTGAACCATTGTCTTTGTCGGGATTCTACCACGCATTACTGCCATTGGAGTCTTAGAAACAAATCCAGAAGATAGGGTGATGGCATGAACTCCACGTCGTTCAATTTCTTTTGCTATTTCAATAGATTCCGGAATCTCAATGCCTCCCTTGAATCCATCCTCCATGTTGTGCTTCACTGTGACCGCCATACCATATTTGGCTCCCATCTCAACACATTCGTCAAGACACATGTTCATGAAACGCATACGGTTTTCCAAAGATCCTCCGAATTCATCGCGACGATGGTTGATGTCGGGGCATAAGAACTGTGAAATAAGGTATCCATGTCCGACGTGTACCTCTACGGCATCAAAACCGGCATTGTGTGCCACCTCTACAGCCTTTCCAAAGTCTTTGGCTATACCTGGAAGCTCACTTTTGCGAAGTCCACGTACGAAAGTTGGAGAATATAGGTTGAAACCAGTAGAGGGGCCAACAGGCATACAACCAGCGGTGAAATAGTGTGACATATTGCCGCAGTGGCCAATCTGTATACTGGCAGCTGCGCCTTCGGCGTGGATGGCGTCTGTGATATCGCGTAGACCAGGCACGATTTCGTCTCGTAGCCAAAGCTGACTGTTGAATGAGATTCCACTACGGTTGACAGATGCGTAGGCAAGGGTAGTCATACCGATTCCTCCCTTTGCCAATGATACATGATAGTCTTTAAGTGCCTGTGTCGGACCGAAGTCCTTTCCCATCGACTCAAATGCAGCGGCACGGATTGTGCGGTTGCGTAGAGTGATAGGTCCAAGTTTGAATGGTGTGAAAAGTTTTGAATCTTCCATGGTTATTTAAACTTGTTATAATCTTTTTTAGTTTCAGCCTCCCAGATTTCCATTGCGTCATCGTAAGTCTCAGGAGGAGTGTAAAGCTTATCTTCAGGTTTCTGACGAAGACACATCGCTTTAGTTGGACAAGTAGACACGCAAAGTCCACATCCCAAACAAGCATTCTGGTCAATGGTTACTTTCTTGACTAACTTGCCATTGGCGTTTGTCCATGTCGCCTTCTTTTCCTGTTTGATGTATCCGAATGGACAACGTGAGACACACTTGCCACAACCGATACATTTGTCGTAGTCTATTTCGCAATAATGGTTGCTCCAGATGTTGTTTGCAGGGCCAGGGAATAGCTTACGCATGTTCAACATTCCGCATCCGCAACCACAACAAGAACAGAAGTTCTCTCCATCTTGGGAGTTGGTAGCCTGAATAATACGACCGTCCTTCTCTCCGTCACGAAGAATCTGTAGAGCCTCCTCTTTTGTGATTTCACGACCGATACCAGTCTCAATGAAGAATGTCGCATAATCGTCGGTCTCTATACATGTCTCAGTAGGGTGGTTGCATTTGTTTCCTGGAATAGCTCTATCCATAGTTCGGCAAATACATTGACCTACCGCAAAACGAGTGTGTTTGTCGAGAAGAGCCTCAATGTTGTCGTAAGGTTTGATGACCGAACCCTGCACCATCTGAGGACGCTGAGGAATTGTTCTGTAGAATGGCATTGTTTGTGTCATTCGTTTTCCCCAACGAGAGAACATCATGTAAAGCATTGTGTACCAAAGCCAAGACTTCTCTCCAGTTCGTTTTCCTTGCCACTCAAGGAATCCCATTACAAATGGAAACTGTCCATACTCATCGCCATGTTCACGATGTCGACGGAAGATAAGACCACGCATAGCCATACGGTCTAGTTTCTCCTTGGCCTCTTCGTCAGTGAATCCGTTTCTCTCAGCATATTCATGAGCAGTCTCGTAACGAGGCTTGAATTTCCCATCCTCATCAGTTTTGCCCATGAGAAGATAGTCGCGAGCATCTTCTTCTGCGAATATTTTCTTTATAAGCAGCAGATCAGCTCCGATAAACGATTTAGGGAAACCATAGCTCAATTGGTCTATGCGTTTAAGCAAATCTCTGTATAGTGACATATATCTGTATAATTTGCAATTTTGGCAGGTGTAACCCCTTCCGTAAATTCAATTTACAAATTGCTTGTAATCTGATTGTTCAACCATTCCATGACTGTCTCCATTCCGTCACCTGTCTTTACGCTGACAGGGAAGATGCGAAGATCGTTGTTGAGTCGACGAGTGTTTTTCTCAAGAGTCTCTAAATTGAAGTCAAAGAAATCCTTCACGTCCATCTTTGTTACGATGACTGCCTTAGTCACTGTGAACATAAGTGGATATTTGATACACTTGTCGTCGCCTTCTGGAATGCTAAGCAGCATAGTTGCCAGTGTTGCGCCTATGTCAAATTCAGCAGGACAAACAAGATTGCCTACGTTTTCCACGATAAGCACATCAAGTTCATCAAGAGGCATCTTCTTCAAAGCCTCCATCACCATAGCTGCGTCAAGATGACAACCGCCGCCAGTGCGTAGCTGTATAGTTGGAACTCCTAAAGCGTGCATTTTCTCTGCGTCGACGGTGCTTTCTATATCTGCTTCAATGACACCGAAACGCAGACATTTCCCATTGACCATAGGCTTTGATGCAAAACGTCTGATGACGTCAATGATGAATGTCGTCTTTCCTGATCCTGGTGATGACATGATATTCCAGAGCACAACCTTCTTCTCTTTAAGAAGGTCTCTCACCTCTTGTGCATCTCCTTCATTATCAGCAAGAATGCACTCCTTAAGATCGATAAATTCTATATCCATAATTTTATGGTATTTCTTGACATTACTCTCCTTGGGGAGATTCTGCCGGTTTGTTTTTTACAATTTCTATGCCCACAATACGAAGTTCATTTCCGGAAAGCATTGTTCCAAACTCGTATTGGCAGTTGGGACATTTGGGATCATTCATCTCTTCCTTCCCAACTTCATATATGGTCATACATGAACCGCATTGCACTTGCGCGTTCTTCCATCGGATTTCTATTTTAGATCCTTCAGCAATAGAACCTTTGGAGATGAAATCCCAATATTTCTGCACAAATTCGGGAATAAAATCGTGAAGCACTCCAATTTCAAGCACCACACGGTTTATGTCTTTTGCGTTGACGCCCTCCGCCTTTTTCATCACAGAGCGGTATATTCCTTTGGTAAACGGCAGTTCATGCATGTCTCAATTCCAATTTGTCTGATTATTCGGAGAAAAGACTGTCGATATAGAAAGCACTGGCTTGTTTGTACGTACGGTCGGAATGCTTTAACGCAGTCACCTTGCTGTTTTCTTCCTTCCAGTGGTCTGACACTGGAGAAGGAGCCCAGTCGGGATTCTCTACTGGCTTGTCGCCGAATATCTCTTTGTATTTTTTGTTGATGGCCTCGTATTTCTCGCAGTAGCAAGAGAAGAAACCTTCTGTTTTGTTTGTGATGAAAGGCTCGTCAAGAGGCAACTCCTCAATTTTCGTGAAGTCGTATCCACCTTTCTTGTTCACGTGCCATCCCCAGTCCTCAAGGAATCCGATGTCAAAAGCATCAGCAGGGCAGAAGAAAGAGCATCGCATACACATCAAACAGTTGTGATGGAATCCAAACTCGCCTCGCTCATCTCCTGATTTTGACGGCTTTTTGTAAATATTCTGTGTCGGACAACGTTTGATGCAAAGCCCACAGTCGATACATTTATTCATGTCGACATGATAAAGGAATGAATTAGCATCTCCACCGATATATTGTGGTCTTGCGACGACTGTAGTCACAAATCTTGGCCACAGCTTATACGGTTTGAGATTAGAAATTCCATTTTTCACTTCATGGACAAGTATTTCAAGCAACTTTTTGTTCATCTCAAACATCTCACGTATGCAGTAGTCGTCGAAAGGGAAATGAATGTTATATGGCATCATGAAATGATACTCGTTCTGCACATCCACTTTATCCTTACGAAGTTTGCGTAGGAAATACTTTGACGATGCGTCGTTGGCATGATATGTCTCGCCTGAATTCTTATAAATGAACGCTTTGATGCCAGGCGGGAATTTCTGAGCACGTATGAATTTCAGGAATGCGTATGGAGCAGCGAATCCGTAGATAGGGCATCCGAAACCTATTATATCATACGATGAAAAATCGAGCATCTCATTATTGAGAGGATCAATCTCATAAGTAGTGATATTCCAACCTTCTCTTTCCAGACGCAATTTCAACTTCTGCGTTATGTAACGGGTGTTGAATGTGCCTGTGTAATATAGAAGCAGACAGTTCATCGTTTCATTTCATTTTGTTAAGGAATGTTGTCTTTCCAAGGGTTAGTATATTCAACAGACCACGGAAGGCAAAATACTCGTAGCAACGTGTGTATCCTATTTTTGTGATTTTCCATCCCGTCGCCTCTTTCCTATAGTCGACGTCGTAAATTGCTGCACCGTGCAATTTTAGCAAGAATATTCGATGGTTCAAGTAATCCTCAAGATACCACTTCGCATGACCAGTAGTCATTCCGTCGCTTACTTTTGCAGGGAAAACATCAATCTCCCCTCCATGGATAAGATGTGTCGACGGAATGTGCTTCGTCATCACTTTTTTCAGGAATCCCAACACGTTTTCTTTACCGTCGTATGACATAGATCCGTTGCCGTAAGCAGATACTACGTCGTCGGCAAAACATTCGCCAACACCATCCCAATCTCTAGTGTCAAGACATCTTTGATATTTTGCTTGTAACTGTCGGATTGCTTCAATATCCTCCAACCTTGTTATTCTTTCTTCCAGAGTCATACGCTTATTTATCGGCTTTTTTATTAATAGAGATTCGACCAGTGTTTCCGTCGATGGTAATCATGTCTCCAGTCTTGATCAAACACATGGCATTATTTGCATTCACTACAGTAGGAAGCGCATATTCTCTTGCAACAACCACACCATGTGAAAGGGCAGATCCAATTTCTGTTACAAGACCGGCTATGATGCTGTAGTATGGAGTCCAACCGATGTCTGTGCATGTTGTGACCATAATTTCTCCTTCTTGAAGTAGACTGGCGTCTTTTTCGTCATACACCACTCTGGCTCTTCCGCTTGCGACACCTCTTGATACTGGAGTTCCCTGAATTGAAGAGGTATTTCCATCTGCGTCTTGCTCCAAAATTGGTTGTGGCACGCCTAACTGAGCGTAAGGGAATTTCAAATTCTGCTGTTGAGGGAAGATACGACGACGTGCTATCGCTTTCTTTACTAATGACGAATCTCCGTTAAGCAATTTTCCTACCTCGTCCTGCAAAAGGAAGTAGATGCATTCAGAATCTGGCAGAATCTTTGCATTGACCATCAACTGCGAAAGTTTTCGGTATGCCTGTTTGAATTGATCAAGAACATAGATCGTACGTGATTTTGTATATTCTCTGTAGCAAACTCCCTTTCTCGCCTTTAAGATGTTGTCCATCACCATTTTACGTTTGAATCCGCTGTAGTGTGAACAAAGTTCGTTGGCATAACTGCTCCATGGTTTTGTTTCACGATCTTGATCTTTTCCGATACCAATCAAAACACTTCTCAGACTTGTATAGAATGATTCTGGATTGTCTCTCCATGGCAAACTCATGATTTCTGGTTCACGCAATCCACGGAAACCATGGCGTGCCATAAACTCGCTATGCTTTTTCTTGATTTCTTCTGATGCGTTATTTTGCATGTACTCAGCAAGTTGAGTCGTATCCATCTCCTTTGTGTCAGGATTGTCGTTTACAATAGACTCTGCCAAAGCACGAAGCATTCTAAGAACATTTGCACTTTCAAAGTCTTCATTTTGAGTCATGCATCCAGCTACCAGTGCTTTGAATTCGTCTTTGTTGTCGAAATCCTTCTCTAATTTGTTGAGCATGGCACTTTGTCCACCTGAATAGTATGATGCAAGATAGTGGTAATACTGGGCTTCGTTAAGGTAATGGAATTTGTCTATGATTTGTTGATAGATATCTTTCATATCCTTGTCAAGGTCGAAGCGTAACGACTTCACCACTTTATCCATTCCTTCTTTGGGAGTCTTCTTGTCGAATACTATCTTTCCAAACTTGATAGTGTTTGAAATCCTTTTGAACAAAGGAGCATCCTTCATGTCATTTCCTGGCAATCCTTCCAACACCATTCCACATATCGACTCATCTGAAGTCTCCTTTGTAGTGCCGAAAACAGTATGGTTGATACGGTAGATGTTCGTCATATTGAAGAACATGTGGTTGTAGTATGAAGCAAGGAATGAGTATGGCGGAATGTCCTTGTCGCATGCGTTAAGCTCGATATAAGTCTGCTTTACACCCCAATCAAGAGCATACATGTTAGTTGACAAATTGAGTGGGGTGACAGCACCTGGCATTACCTCTCCGATATTGCCTGTTGTATAAACGAAATTAGTGGCGTCTAAATCGCAGTCTAACTCATTGACTGTCACCAATTCATCGATTGTGATAGGTCTGGCCTGTAACCATTGTATATTGTCATTTTCGTCAATGGCATATTCAAGGTCCATAGGCATACCGAACATTTTTTCTGCTTTCTTGCCACCGTTACCAAGAGCAATAGCCTGATTTTCACTAAGCAGTGGGTTTTGAGGCATGTTGTCTACCTTTTCTGTCCCGTCAATACGAACAAGGTATTGTTGTGCGGACATCTTTCCAGACACAAGGTTTTCTCCCAAACCAGGTACTGCTTCTACTAATACAAATCCAGGAGACATTGGAGCACGAGAGAAAATGACACCTGCATATTTGGCATTCACCATCTTCTGCACCACTATTGTCATTTTGCTCTCTTGTGAATGAAGGAACATGTCTGCATAATGCTCTGCCGTTTTGTTGTGGAGTGTATCCAAACATTTACGAGCGGCTACTTTTAAGTCATCCACACCTTTGACATTCAAAAAAGTAGAGAACTGACCTGCTGCAGAGAAATCAACTCCGTCTTCAAGTGTAGCCGATGATCGTACGGATACTTCCTGCATCCCTGATTCAGTGTATTTCTTTGCAGCTTCCTCAAAGTCTTCATCATCTTCTATGTCTGTGATAATGAAAGCCTGTGGTACCTGGAATCCGAACTTTATCAGTTGATGAAGTCCTCTGGCCTTACCTCCAATTAGAGGAAGGTATTCTTCTGGTATGTCTTGTATATCAAATATTTTTGCCATTGTAATATAGATAGTTGTTTCTCTGGCTTTTTAAGTCTTTTCCTATTTAATTTTCCATCTTGATCGGTCTGGATTGAAACCGTATTCAATACTTCCTCTGGCTTTGACACCTCCGAAATCAATTTCTCCGACGCCTTCCTGAAAGAAGAACACAGTTTTCTGGTTTGGATCACAGTTTTGGAAAGTAAGGTAGAGATTGTTATCTCTTTTAGCTGTAATTCTCACCGTCTTTTCTCCAGATGCAGATGTAGGGTCTGTAAATGTACAGTCAAGCACGAACTTGTCTGGAGCTTTACCGTCGGCTGCATCCCATTCTATAATCTTGTAATCAATCAAGCTTTCGTCATGGTCGAGACCGATATTGCTGTAGCCACAGAACACACCTTCCACTTTGGGATAATCAACAAGTGAGAAATTGAATGTCTCTCCTTTTTCTGTTGTTGCCATTATCCAAATATGGTCGCTCATATAATTCCAATCTCGTTTGCCATACGCATGATCTCTAGATCCAGGCATATCTATGGTTATCTCTTTGCCATCAAGAATCATCTTGCCAGTAAAGTGTCCTGCTTGTTCGTAATGACGCTGGGGAATATTTGCTGTTTTGATTTTCTCTCCTTTTATTTTAGCAACACCCGTGTCGCCAGATGCTTCCTTGAAGAATTGCTTGTTCCATTTTGGACGTGCAAATGCTCTTGCCATTCCACGGAAATCAGAATGCTGCATTGCATCAAAAATTGGAAGAGTAGCGTGAAAATCAAGTTCGTATTTGCAAGGCAGAGTCTTTCCTGTCTTTGTATCAAGAAGTTCGTCTTCAAACCAGATTTTGAAATGTTTTTCTGGTTCTATACATTTCACTTTCATCGGACAAGCGTCAGTAGGATAATGATCCTTTACCGATGTGTACAAATGACCTTCCGGAGTGACATAGATGACAAATATCTCACATAGAGGCATGTTGCGTTTGCCTACTCGCATGATGAGACTATGACCGTCAGATCCGTTGGCACCAAAGAAATAACTGTTGTTACACATGCCGTCGGCGTCTGCTGGCAATTCGAAAAGATCTGCTTTTCTTCCGTCAAACGGATCTTTTTTTCTCTTGTATTCCATGGCCTTTGTCATAAGCCATGTCTTGAATTTTAGAACCATCCCCATCTTCTTACAAGTTTTAGTAGCCAAACAGGTAGTATTGGTACGATGTTTAGTATTTTAGTGAAGAAACCAGGAGTTATTTCATGTTTTCCCTTGAATAAAGCTTTGATTCCTTTTTCTGCAAGTTTACGCGGTGTCACGATAGCCCCGACTGCAAGTCCTGTTTTCATCGCTTTCTCGTCAAGGTTGTAGAGTGTTGTCGCTACGGCACCCGGACGTATACATGTGACGATTACTCCTTTTTCCTTTAATTCAATGTGAGTGGATTTGGAAAAAAGACGTAGGAATCCTTTTGTCGTGGAGTATGTTGACATGCGTTGTATGCCATAGTTGCTGGTCACGGAGCTCATATTTAGCACATAGCCCTTATGACGTTTAAGCATATCTTGCCCGAAATAGTATTGTAGCATTACCGGAGTCATGATATGAAGATTCAGAATCAATTGTGTGAATCCGGCAGAGTCGTCAAGGAAATCACGGTCGTGGTAAACTCCCGCATTATTAATTAGAACTTCTACCTCCAATTGTTTCTCATTGCACCAATCATAAATCTCCTTTGCAGCATCTTGTGAGCCAAGATCCTTCACAATAGGTAAGATATCACATTGAGGAAATTGTTTCTTGATTTCCTCGGCCTTGTCTTTAATTGCCTCTTCATTGCTGACAATAATAAGGTTGTAGCCTTTTTCTGCCAGTACAACAGCATATTCATATCCTATTCCGGAACTGGCTCCAGTGACCAAAGCATATTTCATAATGTTTCCAATATTTAATTTGGATTTGATT
>DCIP01000159.1 GCA_002317115.1 Candidatus Scybalocola fimicaballi | reverse complement strand
AATTCATAATTCATAATTTGGGGGAAATGTTCGAAAATGAGGATTGCAAAGGGCGGAAGCCCTTGCCCATCCCCAAAACGCGAGCCCGTAGGACGAGCGTAAAAATTTATCGTGTGTTACACGCACGTCCGTGCGTCTCTACGAGTTTAGACCTGTGCGATATAGAATCTGATTGGTGTTATTATGAAAAAATGATATTTGCCATAAACATATTTTGCAGATTTCAATAACGATTTTTAATTTTGTAAAAATTAGTAACATGTAAAAATGGAAGATTTATTCAAAAACAAATATCGTATTTCTTCTAATAGAATGCGCGAATGGGATTATGCAGGCAATGGCCATTATTTCATTACATCAGTGACAGCGTACAGACAAGAATTCTTCGGGGAAATCATAAACGACGAAATGGTATTGAACGATTTTGGCAAAATTGTTTATGATGAATTTTTCAAATCATTTGAATTGAGAAAAGAATTATATCTGGGTGACTTTATTCTTATGCCTAACCATTGGCATGCGATAATTATATTAGACAAGTCCATATGTACAGATTTGTATCAGAAAAATCATTCATCTGAAAAGCAAAAAGAATATTTCCCGTTAATAAGGAAACCGAAATCAATATCATCATTTATTGGAGGTCTAAAATCTTCTACGATTTCCCAAATTGACAATTTTATTGATAGAAATAATCTTAAAATTCCAAAATTCAACAAATTGAATCCTTTGTGGCAATCCAATTATTACGATCATATAATCCGTGATAGCGATGAATACAGAAAAATTTCTGATTATATAGTTGCCAATCCGGAAAATTGGAATAACGATATGTTTTCAAAACATTAATCAGATTCATTTTCGCACGAACCAGAACTCGTAGAGACGCACGGACGTGCGTGTAACTGCGTTTAATGATGCGATTTTTATAACATGCTATTATATAATCTGTAAGGGTGATTTATTTTCTGCAAGTATAAACTTTTTCAAGGGACTTTTTAAAATTCCAAAGGAATTATATATGCCCTTATAGGCAAATTACTCAATGCACTGAGTAAATTTACTCAATACACTGAGTAGATTCTTTGGCCTTTTGTTATCTTTGCAGAAAATACATTTGTTATGTACGAAAGAAATGGTATAAAAAAAATAATAGATCGTCTTTGTGAACCAAGAAAGTTCATACAAGTTGTTATGGGCCCACGTCAGGTTGGTAAGACGACAGGTGTTAAACAAGCATTAAAGAAATGTGGTAAACCATATATGTTTTTCACTGCTGACGCTGTACCCGCTTCTAATTATTCATGGATAAGTGAATGTTGGGCGGTGGCTCGTCAACGTTTGAAATCAGAAAACCTATCGGAAATAATTCTTGTGATAGATGAAATACAGAAAATTTCCAATTGGAGCGAAATCGTGAAGAAAGAATGGGATATGGATTCATTTAATGAAATTCCCGTCAAGGTTGTTCTTTTGGGTTCATCTCGTGTTATGATTGCAAAGGGGTTGTCTGAAAGTTTGGCTGGGAGATTTGAATCTATAAAAATGTCTCATTGGAATTTACAGGAGATGCAAGACGCGTTTGGATTCACAACGGAAGAGTATATTTATTATGGTGGATATCCCGGTGCTGCCGACCTTATACATGATGCAGAAAGATGGGAGGAATATATTTATTCTTCAATAATCGAATCTACCATAAATAAGGATATTCTTATGAATACTCCGATAAACAAGCCTGCATTATTAAGGCAAACGTTTGAATTGTCTTCTTCATATTCTGGAGAAATATTGTCGTTGACAAAAATGTTAGGATCATTGCAAGACGCTGGTAATACGACAACGTTGTCATCTTATCTCAGCCTTTTGAATGACAGTGGCTTGGTGACGGGGTTGCAGAAATATGCTGTTGATATGGCAAGAAAAAGGGCGTCAGTGCCCAAATTCCAGGTTTACAATAATTCATTGAAGAATGTGTATTCCAATAAACGTATTGATGATGCTTTGTCAGATTCGAAGTTATGGGGACGCATCTACGAGTCGGCTATAGGTGCTCATATTGTAACAAATGCCTTGATTGGAAATTACGAGGTATACTATTGGAGAGAAGGCAATATGGAGGTCGACTATCTAATAAAGAAGAAGAACGAATTGGTTGCCATTGAAGTGAAAAGTAACGATGAAATGACCAATAAAGGTTTGGAATATGTAAAAGAACATTTCAATTGCTCTAACACTTTGGTGGTTGGACCAAATGGATTCCCAACAGAGACTTTCTTGAAGATGAATCCGGCGGAGCTGTTTTGAGTGCATTTGAAAGGTGATTATATGATAGTTGCCATCCTCATTTTGGACAACTGCAGCATAATCTCCTTCTTTATTCCCCAACATTAAAATCCAAATCATATATCTTTTCAAAATTAATCCTATCTTTGTAGAAAAGGAGGACTGTATGTATATGATTAGGGTATTATTGTGTATTTTGA
The DNA here is from genome assembly GCA_002317115.1 of Candidatus Scybalocola fimicaballi. Classification (GTDB taxonomy): domain Bacteria; phylum Bacteroidota; class Bacteroidia; order Bacteroidales; family Paludibacteraceae; genus UBA1723. Next base: position 13,497 of record DCIP01000159.1, on the reverse strand, counting down.
TGTTGACGGGGGTGTCGGCGGCTTTTGCCGATACTGCTGATTTCATAACTGTGTCTGAGCTCAACAAGGCTCGCAAAAAGAAGAATTTTGCCGACGTGGATCTGCTGCTCAACCGTAAGGGCTGGCTGTCGTCGTCGCCTGAAAAACTGAGTGATAACAATGAGTCTTCGATGGAGTGGTCGTATGGTATCGACTACAAAATGTCGTTTGAACGCACATGGAAGCGTTTGGCCGACGTCGTGATGACTACAACAAAATTCAATGCGGACAGGTTCGTCAACAATAATCTGTCGAGATATCGTTTGGTGCTCCAGACTCGCACTAAGACTTTCTACCGTAGTGGAAATGAGTGTGTGATGCTGAAGACGAATGATAAATCGAATTTCGTGACGCTGACGTTCTCCACTAAGGATAGCGATTACTGGCGTATGATGGAGAATACGAAGTCGGATCCTGATGTGCGTCGTCTTGACACTTATCAGATTGGCGACTATATTGAGGAGGAGGGTGGTATCCTTTTCTACGTCTCTGAAGATTATGAGTACGGCTATATCGTGGCTATGACCGACGTCGGCTTTGGAAAAACTTACACTTGGGGCGCCGATAAGGTGGATCTTAAGGGGGATTTCCCATATACGACTCGTGAGTGGCATGAGGCCAACTATGATATGCATGGTCCAGAAAACACTGCTGCCATCTGCAAATATGTGGACGACACAATGGATAATACGGAACGTGCGGCTTTGGTCGCAAAATCCTATGCCGCCGCTGGCAAGACGGATTGGTATCTGCCAAGCATCGGCCAACTCCGTACTCTAAAGGATGATATCCTCCGTATCAACCGTAAACTAAAATCTGAGGGTGGTGTCAGCCTGGCTAACGCTTGGTATTGGAGCAGCACGGAATACGATTATGTGTTCTCGTGGGCTATCAACTTTAAGAATAATACCATCGGCCGTAGCTCTAAGAGCAGTGCTGAACGTGTCAGACCTGTCCGTACCGTCAGAATTGAGGATTAAAAACGTTGACGATAACGTTGACGTTAACTAACGTGTGGCGACTTACAAATTATATATACAATATATGGCAAATAAATTCGTTCACCTTCATGTCCATTCCCATTATTCTATCTTGGATGGAATGAGTAAGGTGCCCGACTTGATTGATAAATGTCTTAAGACTGGTATGAACGCTATGGCCTTAACGGACCATGGCAACATGTTTGGTATCAAGGAACTTACTGATTATACTATCAAGGTCAACAAGAAGACTAAGGGTGCAATCGGTGAACAACAGGCTATAATTGATAATCCTGAGTCGACAGATGAGGCTAAGGCTGCGGCTGAGGAGGAGATTGCCAAACTAAAGAATAAGATCTTCAAACCTATCATCGGTTGTGAGTGTTATTGCGCACGTCGTAAGCATACCGACCACGACAATACTTTCCGTATTGAGGAAGCAGGCAAAAGCATTATCGCCGACTCAAGTGGTTGGCACTTGATCCTGCTTGCCAAAAACAAGCATGGCTACCAGAACCTTTGTAAAATCGTTTCTAAGGCTTGGGTCGACGGTTACTACAACCGTCCTCGTATTGATAAGGATCTCCTTGTGCAGTACCACGAGGATATCATCGTCTGCTCTGCTTGTTTGGGAGGTGAACTTCCAAAGAAGATTCAGTCTGGCGACATGGCTGCCGCTGAGGAGACTGCAATGTGGTTCAAGAATCTGTTCGGTGACGATTACTATATAGAAATTCAACGTCATAAGACTGACAAACCGAATGGTAATACGTCAGTGTATGAGATCGAGCAACAGGTCAATCCTCAGCTTATTGATCTTGCCAGAAAACTTGATATCAAGATTGTCTGCACCAACGACGTCCATTTCGTGGAGGAGGAACACTCCGAAGCCCACGAACGATTGGTCTGCTTGTCTACAGGTAAATTGTTGAGCGATCCTCAACGTATGACCTATACTAAGCAGGAGTGGCTTAAAACTCCCGATGAAATGGCTGAAATCTTCAGCGATATTCCCGAATCTCTTACTAATACGCTTGAAATTGCTGATAAGGTTGAGGTCTACAGTATTGAATCCGATCCTATCATGCCTAAGTTTCCAATCCCAGAGGAGTTTGGAACGGAGGAGGAGTACCGTCAGCGTATCACTGAGAAAGAACTGTTTGATGAGTTCACTCAGGATGAGAATCATAATGTGGTGTTGAGCCAGGAAGACGCGGAGAAGAAAATCAAAAAACTCGGTGGATACGACAAACTTTACCGTATTAAGCTCGAAGCTGACTATTTGAATAAGCTTGCGTGGGAGGGTGCTCACATGCGTTATGGTGAGAACCTTACTGACGAGCAGACTGAGCGTATCGTCTTCGAACTTCATATCATGAAGACGATGGGATTCCCAGGTTACTTCTTGATTGTGATGGATTATATCCGTGCCGCACGTGAGGAGCTTGGAGTGAGTGTGGGTCCAGGTCGTGGATCTGCCGCTGGTTCGGTGGTGGCATACTGCTTGAAGATCACCGACGTCGATCCACTTAAATACGACCTGCTGTTCGAGCGTTTCTTGAATCCAGACCGTATCTCTTTGCCCGATATCGACGTTGACTTCGATGATGACGGTCGTGGTAAGGTGCTCGACTGGGTTACAGAAAAGTATGGAAAAGAGAAGGTGGCGCATATCATCACCTACGGTACAATGGCGACGAAGAGTTCCATCGCCGACGTCGCTCGTGTGCAGGATGTGCCGTTGAGCCTATCGAGCCAGATGAAGAAATGGGTGCCAGACGCTTTTGATGATAGTCTTGCTGACCCTAAGACAGGTAAGGTGCCAAAGGTGAATTTGAAAAACTGTTTCAAATATGTGCCTGAGATGCAGGCTGCTGTTGAGGGAACGGACGAGCAAATCAAGTCGACTCTTATCTACGCGTCGCAGCTTGAGAATACTATACGCCAGACCGGTATCCACGCCTGCGGTGTAATCATCGGTGCCGGCGACTTGACCAACTGGGCTCCAATCTCTACAGTGGAGGATAAGGAGACCAAATCTAAGGTGATGGTGACTCAGTACGACGGTCACGTTATCGAGTCGGTCGGACTGATCAAGATGGACTTCTTGGGATTGAAGACACTTTCAATCATCAAGGAGGCTTTGAAAAATATTAAGAAATCCCACGGAATCGACCTCGATATCGACAAGATTCCAATCGATGATAAAGAGACTTACGAGCTATATTCTCGTGGTGATACAGTCGGAACATTCCAGTTTGAGTCTGCCGGAATGCAGAAGTATCTGCGTGAACTTCAGCCTACGGTGTTTGAAGACTTGATTGCCATGAATGCCCTTTATCGTCCGGGTCCATTGCAGTATATCCCTAAGTTTATCAACCGTAAACTTGGAAAAGAGCCTATCGAGTATGATATCCCATGTATGGAGAAATACTTGAAGGATACCTACGGAGTAACCGTTTACCAGGAGCAGGTGATGCTTCTTTCTCGTCAGCTTGCCAACTTCACCCGTGGTGAGAGTGATGCCCTACGTAAAGCGATGGGTAAGAAGTTGATCGAGAAGATGAACGAGCTAAAGGCAAAGTTCATGAAGCAGGGAGTGGAGAACGGACACAATGCCGACACGTTGGATAAGATCTGGCGCGACTGGGAGGAGTTTGCCAAGTACGCCTTCAACAAATCCCATGCCACTTGCTATTCATGGGTTGCCTACCAAACAGCCTATCTTAAAGCGCACTATCCAGCCGACTATATGGCAGCCAACCTTACCCGTTCGATGGATAAGATTGAGGATGTGCGTAAGTTTATGGATGAGTGCAAACACATGGGCATCGAAGTGTTGAGCCCGGATGTGAACGAATCCGACAGCTTCTTCAGCACCAATGCCGCTGGCAATATCCGTTTCGGACTACAGGGAATCAAGGGAATGTCGCGTGCCGTCGTCGACGAGCTTATCGCCGAGCGAGAGAAGAATGGCAAATACACAGATATCTATGATTTCGTGAGCCGAGTCAACTGTGGAGCGAAGGATTTGGAGTGTCTTGCCATGGCAGGAGCGTTCGACTCGTTGAAGGGAATCGAACGAGAGCATTTCTTCGCACTCAACCAAAAAGAGATGCAGTTTAGCGTGGTGCTTGCCGACTTCGGTAAGAAGATTAAGCTTGCCAATAATTCAGCTCAGAACTCATTGTTTGGAGAAATGGAGATGACGCAGACAATCGCGTTGCCACCATTGCCAAAGTTTGAGAAGTGGACAGCGTTGGAACGACTGCAGAAAGAAAAGGATTTAGTGGGAATCTATCTGTCAGCCCATCCGCTCGACGACTACTACATTCTATTGAAGTATATCTGCAACACCCGCGTCACCGAGCTTGAAGATATAGAAAAGATCCGGGGACGCAATAAGATTACGGCAGGAGGAATTATCACTGCCATCACACACAAGACGTCTCAGAAGGGAACTCCGGGAATTATTCTAAAGATAGAGGATTATTCAGGTGCGAAAGAGATTGCGTTGTGGGGTAGGGATGTCGGTATGGTCAATTATCTGCAGGTCAACAACTGTATAGTCTTTGCTGCGACTATTGCACCTGACAGATTCCGCCCGGATCAGTACCGTATCACTTACAATGATTTCAAACTGATGAGTGAGGTGAAAGATGTATTGAAGATGCATTTGAGCCTTGTGTTGGAAGATAAAGCGTTGACAGAGGATTTCATCAAAGGAGTGAGCCAATTCTTGCTTCCTGACGATACTGGAGCCACATTCAATATCGATTTGATCCAGACTGCAGAAGGCATACACTCACGTCTTGATTTCAAGACAATGCATAGAATCCTTGTCAACCGTCAGCTGATGGATTTCTTGGAAGAATACAGAAAGAAAGCTGCGACGTCGTCGTCAGCTTCATCTGTGGCCTCAGATTCAGAAGACGCAGGCACTACCGACGATGATGTGCCAGCACCAGAAGTTGTCATGGATGAAAACGGAGAGATTGTGGAGGAAGAGGAAGATGACACTCCAGTTCATTCTGGTTTGGACTTCAAACTGATAGGAGACATGTTTGCAAAAGCAGTGTGATGTTTTTCAAAAAAATAATGATCTATAGACTGGGCTTGTCCCCGTCTTTTTTGTTGTAGTTATGTGATTTTCCACATTATTGTTAAATATGTTAAATTCTGAATATATTATGATATTTAGCTTATTTTTGTCGTAAAATTAAAATTTATTGAAATGAAGAATATGAAGACTTTAATGGTGTCTTGCTTGACTTTATTGTTAAGCACAACAATCTCAGCTCAGAATGTGTCTCTTGTGCCTAATTGGATACCTGGAGATAATGTAGGTTACAAATTTGTACAGAAGGATATCAAGAAGTCTGGTACACAGTCGTCGACAGAGGAAAAATCTATGGATATAAATTTGAAGGTTGTCGACAAGACTTCTGATGGCTACACTCTTAATGCCACTTTTTCGAATCTTTCATCTAATGGTTCAGATGAAATGATAGCTTTGCTTTTGAAACTTACAGAAGGATATTCTTTCGACTACAAGTTGGATGCGTCTGGCAAAATTACCGGTTTAGCTGACTCCACAAAAGCCATAGCTGATATGAAGGCGATGATGGATAAGGCTGCAAAAGAAGACAAAACTATCGCATTTCTCGTTCAGATGATGAGTGCAACCATGACAGACGATTTATATTTGTCTGGTATATTGGATGAGGTCAATTATATCCATTCTTTGAATTCTGTCGATTTCGCTGGCAAAAAGACTGCAGACCAGACTATGAAGAAAGGAACTATCTTTGGATTCAGTGTTGATGCTCCTTATCACTACACTCTCCAGTCGGTCAACGGTAATTATGCTAATATCAAGACATCTGCTGAGATATCAAATGATCTCTTAATGCCGGCATTTGTCGACTTCTCAATCAAAATGACTGTGGGGATGATGAATGGACTTTCTGGTTTGTTCCAGAAGGAAGGTGAAGAGAAAGTCGACATGAATAAGATTATGCAGGAACAACGTGCTGAATTGGAGAAAAAGTTTAAGGAAACATTTGATTTGAAAATTGTGGACAATTACACTTGTTCATACGATAAGTCTACTCAGTGGTTGCATTCTATGAATGGATCAAGCTCAATCAAAGGAAAGTCAGAAGACAAAGTTATTGATGCTACTACACAAGTGACTATCAAAAAGAAATAAATTAAATTTATCGGAAGATATAAGGTTCGATGTGTTACGGCATATCGAACCTTTTTTATTCCTATTCGTCGGAAAAAGTGTTCTGTTGTGTATAAAATTTGCATAGACGATTTGTTGGACTAAAATATTGTAATTTATTTGCTTACATTTGCATCAGTAATGCGTTTAATTTATAAAACCTTTTTTTATGAGTACAAATTTCGTTATGCAGAAGCTTCGTTACGACGAAGACGCACTGTCTCCTGTTATCAGTGCACAGACAATTAGTTTCCACTATGGAAAACATTTGCAGACCTACGTCAACAACCTTAACAACCTAATCGTGGGTACTGAGTTTGCCGACTCTTCGTTGGTGGAGATTGCTGCTAAAGCACAAGGAGCTATCGGCAACAATGCAGGTCAGGTGTTGAACCACAACCTTTACTTTGAACAGTTTACTCCGCATCCTAAATGTTCTGAGCCTAAGGGAGATTTGGCTGAGGCTATCCAAAAGAGTTTTGGATCGTTTGCTGAGATGAAGCAGAAGATGAACGCCGCTGCGACGTCGCTCTTTGGAAGCGGTTGGGCTTGGCTTTGTGCCGACGCGGAGGATAAACTTAACATTATGCAGATGTCCAACGCAGATAATCCGTTGCGACATGGGTTGCGTCCAATCCTAACGTTTGATGTGTGGGAGCATGCCTACTACCTTGACTATCAGAACCGTCGTGCTGATTATCTTTCGGCATTGTGGAATATTATTGATTGGGAAGTTGTGGAGGGTAGATTAGTTTGCCACAATGTTTTCCAGGACTTTTGATGATTCATAAAACCCATTTTATTGAATATGAAAAACGCTTGCTGGATTAGTCCGCAAGCGTTTTTTGTTCTTCTCTACCATTTTATTCAAACAAACATTCCGACGTCACTTCCGACTGCGCCATGCCGTTATGCTCTGAGTTTTTCTTTAATCCGTAAGTCGTGATCATAGTAAGGTGGAGAGCGGATTTTGTCTTTGTCTCTTCTTTGAACGACGTCAACTTATTCCTTAGCTTTTGGGCATAATCAGCTTTGATTGTATAATTTCCACTTGCATATTTGATCTCACAGATATTTATTACGTTGTCGGCTCTCTCAATCACCATGTCTATTTGAGCTCCGTTCTCTTTGTCGTTGCTTCTCCAGCTCGACACTTTTGACGAAATTCCTCTTATGCCCAACGCTTTCTTTATCTGCTTGATATGGGAAAAACATACCTGCTCAAAGGCGTATCCTTGCCATGTGTTGATGGCGGGAGTGTTAAGATTCTGTGTCCAAAAATGTTCTTCTCCTTTGTTGTCTTTCACAAAGCGTAGATAGAATAGAGTGAAGAAATCTACCAACTGGTACATCTTCCCCTTCGTCTTCTTTCCCACTTGGCTATATTCCTTCAGAATACCGCAATCCACAAGCTCTTGCAAGACGGTAGTGGATGTCCCTGATTCGGGCATTCCCGTCTTCTCGCAGATCTCTTTTTTGGTCATTCCCATGCTTTTAGTGGCTAATGCCTCCACCACTTTGATGTGAGATGTGTAGCCTTTGAACATGGAACGGTACAAGTTGTCGTATTCCTTAGCAAGTATTCCTCTTTTCGAGAAACACATATTGTCGACATTCTGAGCGACACTCATCTCTTTCCTGAAGTATTGCAGATAGTAGGGCACTCCGCCAAAAATCATGTATGCTTGCAGTTGCTCCTCTTGGCTCATGGAGATTTTCTTCAATTCATAGAATTGGGAGCATTCGTTGAGGGTGAATGGCTCAAGATAAATTTGGTTTGTGAGTCTTCCGTATAATCCGCCTCTGTTGCGAAGAATATTGCTTGTTATCCACGTCGTGGCTGATCCGCATACGATCAAGAATATATCTGTCCTTGCCGACGCGTATGCGTTCCAAAACCATTCGATTGCCATCAGAAAATCCGACTTGGGAGTGTCCATCCACGGCATTTCGTCGATGAATAGGACTTTCTTTCTCAATTTATAGTTTAAGTCGTTGGTGATGGTGTCTGCCAAATAACGCATCACCTCCATCCAATTCTCGCATTCTCTATAATCTACGTTGAATCCTTGCACGATTGCCATGCAGAAGTTGTTGATCTGCTCACGGTATGATCCGCCTGGTAATCCCGTCGCAAATAGAGAAAAATGTCTTTCTAGTACGTAACGGATTAGGAATGTTTTGCCTACTCTGCGTCGTCCGTAAACTGCTACAAATTCCGACTGCTCCGAATTTAAGCACTCTTCCAATGTGTATATTTCTTCTTTTCTGCCTACGAATCGTGATCCGTATGTGAATTGTTCTTCTCGTACTAGCATCATAATCGTCTGATTTTCCCACAAAAGTACTTTCTCTTTATTGATTTAGCAACAAATCACACTGATATTTATGCTAAATCTTTAATATTTTTACACTTTTAGCAAGTTTTATAGGTTGTTTCTTTGCTAAATCTGCATTTTTTATTGCTTTTTAGCAAAATGTTTGCGGGTTTCTGTTGCTAAATCTATTATGTCGAGAGTTTAAAATAATAAAGACGGAGCATTGCCCCGTCTTTTCTATATAATTTAGAATTCAGCATTCTTAATTTAGCATTTAATCAAGATTCTGCATCTTCACCTGTCTTGCCATGAAGTGTAGTCGGTTCAATACGTTGACCTCGCTCACACCTCCGTCGAAATCAAGGAATAGAAGGTTCATATCTGGATATAGCTTCTTTACCTTTCTCTCGACTCCCTTGCTTATCACATGGTTGGCGATACATCCGAATGGCTGCAAACTGACTGCCGCATTGATGCCTCGTTGCGCGAATGAAACGAACTCCGCTGGAATCAACCATCCCTCACCAAACTGAGCTGCAGGGCAGACTATCTTCGCTGCGTTCTCCATCTCGTGGTTGATGTCGGCACTCTTCTCGTAGTATCTGAATGCCGACGCCGCTTTGTCGAACTCATTCATCATGCTGACGAGTTTATTCTCCATGAAATTGTTGAGCATACGTCGCCAGATTGACACTCGCTCAAGATTATTCTTCCTGTTGAACTTAGCGTTAGGGAAGTATTGGCTGAAGAATTCGATAAGGCTTGGAATAACTGGTTCGATACCTTCGTTTACTAGCCAATCCACAACATGTTGGTGTCCGAAACTGTTGTATTTGATGTATATCTCACCTACAACTCCAATGCGTGGCACTTTCTTGTCGTTTGCCGCATCGTTGAATTCGATAGCAGCCTCACGCAATAGGCTCAACAAGGCTTTCTTGTCTCCCTTTTTGCAAATAGCAACAAGTTTTTTAATGTATTTCTCCTTCAAGGCTTTCGCACTGCCTGGAATTTTCTCTCTTACCGCTGTGCCGTAGTACATCTTTGCAAGAGCCTCAACAAACAAGATAGAGTAGATGATTGGGAATGCTCCTTTCTTGACGTTTGGTGTGAATCCACTTTGGTCGTTGATTGTGTCCATCACTGAGATTGAGATCACAGGGATGTTGTCGTAACCTGCGGCAAGCAACGCTTTCTTGATTAACGCAATATAGTTTGTGGCACGACACTGCCCACCTGTCTGAGTGATTGCGAATGCTATCTTGGTAGGGTCGTATTTGCCACTTCGCAATGCTGTTATCACGTCGCCGACAACAAGTGTGGCTGGATAGCAAACCTCATTGTTGGCGTATTGCAAACCTGCCTTTGCACTCTCTGGTGTGCCTGGTGGCAAACACTCCACGTCGTAACCCATCAACTCAAACATCGGTTCGATGATAGGAGTGTGGAATTCAGAGAAATATGGAATCAATACCTTCTTGTTTCTGTCGAGTACAGTAAACTCAGGCGTTGTCTTGAATGCTGTCTTCTTTGCCTCTGTCTGGCGTTTGAACTTGATGCTCTCCACAAGACTGCGGATTCTCAAACGTAGACTTCCGGCGTTATTCACGTCGTCGACCTTCAAAATGGTATGGTTCTTGCCGTAGCGACGCAATACATCGCTGACTTCGTCAAGAATGAACGCGTCCGGTCCGCAACCAAAGTTTGTGAGCTGGACGAAGTGGATATTGTCTTTACTTTCAGCCACCATCTTAGCCGCACGCATGATACGGTTCATATAACTCCACTGTGGAATGATATGAGAGTCTTTAGTGGCATCGTCGACACCTCTTGCCACATCCTCAGTCACCACGTCGATTCCGAATGATGTCATGATCTCCGACACCTTATGCTGGATAAGTGGATCATTGTGGTATGGACGGCCGGCAAGCAGAATAACCATACGATCGTTTTTCTTGGCTTTTTCTAGCGTTTCAATCGCCTTTTCTGCCAATGTGTTCTCGAATGTGTTCTCTGCTTTGATTGCGGCTGTAAATGCCTCCTTGAATGTCTTTTCTGAGAAGTCAGAGCCTAAAATCTCTTTCAAATATGATTTCAAAGCCTTCTTCAAAAGTTTTTCATCCTTGAATGAGACAACTGGGCTGTCGACTGGAATATTGCTCTTCTCCGCAGGGTCGATAGCTGATTTGATGACGTCGCTATAACCGGCTACGATAGGGCAGTTGAATGTGTTGTTCTCGTGCTCGCCATCTTTCTTCTCGTAGATCACGTATGGGTAGAAGATTCTGTCGACTTTCTTTTCCATAAGGTCGAAGATGTGGCCGTGCACAAGTTTTGCTGGGAAGCAGATGTTGTCTGCCATGATTGTGTTCAATCCCTTCTCGTACATCTTGAACGATGAACGTGGGCTTGTCACAACTTTTATTCCCATCAGTGTGAATAGCGTGTACCAGAACTGGTAGTCCTCAAACATACCAAGCACACGTGGAATACCGATTGTTAGTTTTGGATTCGATTTAGCGTCGAGACGGATATTCTTCTTGAATGCCAACTCGCTCTTGTAAAGGCTCATGTTGAAGCCGGTAACTCTCTCGTCCTCACCTTTGTTAGTGTAGACCTTCTCACACTTGTTGCCGGAATAGAACACTTTTCCGTTGGCAAATATATTCTTCAAGACGTGGCAGTTGTTTTCACAACCTACACATCTGAATGGCTCTACTGTGTATTCGCCTGGGTTGGCGATAGATGATAGTTCACGACGGTTGTCTGCTCCCATACGTTTTGCGTATAGGGCTGCACCGTAGGCTCCCATCAATTCTGGATAGTTGGAAACAGCAACTGTCTTCTTGATGCTGTTCTCGAACGCACGCACAACGGCTTTGTTGCGCATTGTTCCTCCCTGAAGCACGATATGGTCGCCAAGTTCGCTTACATCTTTAAGTTTTAGTACTTTATATAAGCAGTTTCCGACTACGGAGTAAGCCAAACCAGCGGAGATATCCTCAATTGTGGCTCCCTCACGCACACACTGACGTACTTTGGAGTTCATGAAGACGGTGCATCGTGTACCCAAATCCTGTGGATTGGTGCTCTGCAATGCCTTTTCTACGAACTGCTCGATTGGATGACCAAGTGAAGCTGCGAAACTATCGATGAATGATCCGCAACCGCTTGAGCAAGCCTCGTTGATCTCAAGCTTATTGATTGTTCCGTTCTCCACGAAGATTGCCTTCATGTCCTGTCCACCGATGTCGAGGATAAACGAAACCTTTGGATTCAATTTGTGGGCGGCAGTGTAGTGGGCGATAGTCTCCACCATACCGTAGTCGAGGCCGTAAGCTGTTTTGATCAAGTCCTCACCATAGCCAGTAGAACATGCTGCCTTGACAATCAGGTTCTTACCTGCTGCCTTAGCATCCTCGACCAACTTAGTCAAACCTTCGCTCACCGTCTCCAACGGACGACCTGAACTTTTCTTATAGAAAGTGTAGAATATCTTCTCGTCCTCGTCCATAGCCACAACCTTGGTAGTGGTACTTCCCGAGTCGATACCTATATAGCAAACCTCGCTCTTGATGTCGGCGAGCTCTACGTTTTCAATTTTGTTGTTGCTCTTCTCCTTCTCCCAATCCTCACGCTCTTTCTGCGACGTGAATAGAGGCTGCAAACCAGATTTCTTAATCTTGATTGCAGATTTGTCGGAATTATTAAGAAGAGTGATATAATCGTTGAGGCTCTTGAACTTCACGTCTTCCTTGATGGCAAGACTGGCTCCAAGAGCTGGAATTACATTTGAATAATCAGAGTAGATGACATCCTCGTCGGACATATTCATCTTCTTCTGGAAAATATTTCTCAATGCAGGGATATAGGCGAACGGACCACCACACAAGAACACTTTAGGCAAAATATCCATGCCTCGTGAAAGAGTGGAAAGCACCTGCGTCGCAACGGCATTAAAAATACTTGCCGCGATCTCCTCACGACAAACATTAAGCGCGATAAGGTTTTGGATATCAGTCTTGGAAAATACTCCACAACGGCTTGCAATCGGATGCACCACCTTTGCGCGTAGAGCCATGTCGCTCAACTCCGCAACGGAAACTCCAAGAATCATAGCCATCTGGTCGATGAACGCTCCTGTACCGCCGGCACAGTTACCATTCATACGGATGTCAGCCTGCATATTTTTATTGAAGAAGATCATCTTAGTGTCCTCTCCACCGATATCAACAAGGGTCTTAGTCTCAGGGTACTTTTTCAATACGACTTCAGTTGCTGCCACAACCTCCTGGATGAAAGGAAGTCCAAGACGTTCGCACAATCCCATTCCAGCACTACCTGTAGCCTGGAAACGGACCATTGCGTCGCCGCCAATCTTCTCCTTTAATCTTTCAAGTGAGTCAGCAAGAGCCTTCGGTATGTCCGCATTATGTCGGTTGTAGTCGGTGAATAATACATCACACGCTTCGTTTGTAGCGACAATTTTCAACGTCGTGCTACCAGCATCAAGTCCGACATTTATTTTTTCAATCTGCATATTCGAATATTTTCAAATGCAAAGTTACGACAAATTTTGCTACTTCTTATGTCTTTTACTATCAAAAATGTCATTTTCTTTGTTACACAATAGAGTTGTGCAGCAGACATTCAGGCTCTTTTGCCGTATTTTGTTCTTGTTTTTTTATATTCGAAGCAGATTGAAGCATGAAGAATCACATTTTGTTTCTTCATGTCATTTCCTTATCCATCCTTTCGCTGTTTTGCTTCCCAATCGCTCTGCCTTCTTGAAGTTTTCTTGGGCGAGAGGTGTGTTTTCCAGACGGTGGTAGCATAGACCTATTTGATAGAAGGCTTCGTGGTCAGTCTTGTCGATCTGAGTCGCTTTTGAGAAATATGAAATAGCCTCTTCGTATCGCTTGAGGTTTTT
>DCIP01000019.1:7686-23123 GCA_002317115.1 Candidatus Scybalocola fimicaballi | reverse complement strand
AGTGACCAAGGATACAGTACTTAGCTCCTGTTGAAGCAACCATGCTTGCAGAAACCTCACCTGTGAATGCACCCTTCTCGTTTGCTGAACAATCCTCAGCACCAACACCGATAACTGAACCCTTAACTGTCTCAGCTACTGCTGCTACTGAAATGTATGGAGTACAAACTACTACATCACACTTTGGAGTCTTACCTGCCAATGCTGCCTTCAAGTCGTTTGCTAGAGCGATACCCTCCTGAAGAGTAGTATTCATCTTCCAGTTACCTGCTACGATTTTCTTTCTCATTTTTGTTGATATTTAAATTTTTGTTTATTCGAATTTCAATTCGTTTACAAAGATAATATATTTAGATGATTATCTAAAGCTTGTTAAAAACTTTGTGGTTGTGGAGACGCGATTTTCATCAGTTTGCCAAACTGCTTTCTTTCTTCTCCTCACTTTTGCCGTTTCTCTTTGTCTTCCAGAATCGGTAGAGTAGTTTGACCAACTCTATCAGATAGTCGTAGATTAGAATTATTATTAACGGCACGGCAAAGTAGAATATGCTTTTTGCGACGTCGCTCCAATCTTCTGTCACTTCTGTGTCCTCTTTGATCTCCTCTTCCAGTGGGTTCTCGTATGTAGGAATCTGATAGCTTGAGAATTTTTGCTCAAGAAGGCCGTCTTTTAGAAGAAACAATTCCGGATTTGATCGGACGAACGCGTCAGTGAGCTCTTTGTTTATGTGGACGAACGGATATTCCGCTCCAGATGTTTCGATTATGTATTCGTCCACTTCACGGCTTTCTGGATCCGACGTGGTAAGCATGGTGAATGCGTACCCGTTTGTTTTGCAATATGTGTAGAGTTTGTTGAGTTTCTTTCTGTAGGTGGTGCTCGCCTGCGTGATATCCGGGCTCACTAAGATCATTGAATATCCGCTGTGGGTCATGGCTGTTTTTGCCTCATCAGAAATCTCAATCTTATGAGAATCGGCGTAATCAAGCACTTCCTGGATTGATTTTCCCTCTTTGAAGACGGTGCGGTCGAGAATAGGAAGTGAGAAGAAACAGTGGATTGCCATCACAATGGAAAAGGCGAATCCATAGATTGAGATAATCCATTCTGTTCGTTTGGTGTAGAGCGAAAGATTATAGTTTCTCCACAAGATCACAAGCGTCACCAAACCTAATAATAGTATATTATGGGCAATGGATCCAGCTATTGTGTGGGCTGTGATTGTACGTTCTATTCCGTCGTAGATGCCCGGACATTGGTGTAGGGTAGAGGCTGACGCTATGATCTGGCCGACCAGGAAGAGTGTCGCCATCACCGTCGTCCACTTGATCTTGGCTCCTAATGTCATACATGCTCCAATCACGAACTGTAGCGATGATACACTGATGGAGATAATATATGACAACGGCAACAGAACCTCAAGTTTGAGACAACTTAAATATCTGTCGCATAGAATATTCGAGCCGACAGGGTCGACGATTGATTCATATCCGGGGATGAGACATAACAGTCCTACAACAATACGCGACACGAATACAGATGTCTTGCGTAATGTCGTGTTTTTCAATTTTTTGATAAGGACTGACAATTTGTTACTCATCTTCTAAATCGTCGACGACGACGTTAACGTTAGTGTCAACGTTATCGTTGATTATTTTCTGCTTCGTCTATTTTGATCAAACCGAAAATGGCGTAGTTCACCATATCCATATAGTTGGCTTCAATACCCTCGGAAATGAGTGTCTTACCGTCGTTGCTCTCAATCTGCTTTGTACGGTATATCTTCATCAGAATCAAATCTGTGTACGATGTTGTACGCATGCTTCTCCACGCCTCGTCGTAGTCGTGATTCTTGGCAATCATCAGAGTGCGAGTCTTATTCATATACTCGTCGTATAGGCTTAAGGCTTCGTCTACAGTGATGTCGTCACCGTCGGCAAATCCCTTGCTAAGCTGAATCATTCCCATGATGGAATAGTTGACGATGCCGATCAACTCTGGCTGGATTCCCTCGTCGATGAAATGGCTCCCCTTAGTCTCCAATGTGCGGATACGGTTTGCCTTGATGAAGATCTGGTCTGTGATCGAGCAAGGACGCATGATTCTCCAAGCTGCACCGTAATCTTTCAATTTCTTGGAATAGACATCGCGGCAAACTTGAATCGCTTTGTCGAATTGAGCTTCTGTATTAGCCATGATAATAGAGTCTTGGATTATACAGTCTTAACGTTGTATCTGCATCTCACTTTGCCCTTAAGCATAGCTGTGATCTTGCTCTTGTTCATTGTGCGGCGGATAGGAGAGATTCTGTCGATGAACACTTTGCCAAGCAAGTGGTCGTACTCGTGCTGGATCACACGTGCGAAGAAGTTCTCATACTCCTCGTCGTGCCACTCGAATTTCTCATCCTGATATTTGATACGGATCTTCTTAGAGCGCTTTACCGACTCTGAAATACCAGGTAGGCTCAAGCATCCCTCTTCTCCCTTCTCTTCCTCCTCACTGTAGAAAGTGATCTCTGGGTTGATGAATGTCTTCTTGAAATCCTTGTAGATAGGATCTTCTTCAGCCAAACATGTCAAATCCACGATGAAAAGCTTGATAGACAAGTTTACCTGTGGGGCTGCCAACCCAACACCTTCAGCGTTAGTCAAAGTCTTATACATATCTTCGATTACCGTAGAAAGATTAGGGTAATCTGGAGTGATCTCAGAAGCTACTTTCTTTAGTACAGGCAATCCGTACACAGTGATAGGGTATATCATTTTATTATCTTTTTATAAAAGTTCATTTATAGGAATCTCATTCTTTGACTTTCAAGATAGGACTGGAGGATAATCACAGCACTCACTTTGTCAACCAATTTCTTGTTCTCGCGTCGCTCTTTCTTTTTCACTCCGCTTTCCAAGATTGCGCGGTTGGCAAGGACGGATGTGAATCTCTCGTCGTGGAATTCAATCGGCATATCTGGAAATTTCTTCTTGAAACCTCTCACGAATGGTTCGATATATTTCATTGAAGCCGACGCTTCTCCGTTCATGTTCTGAGGCTTTCCGATGACCACCTTGTCGACGGTTTCTTTGGCGAAATAGTCGGCCAGGAATTGGAATATTTCATTTGGAGAAACAGTGTCCAGTCCATTAGCGATGATTTGCTCTGGATCTGTGGCTGCGAGGCCTATACGTTTCTGACCATAGTCGATTGCGAGTATTCTTCCCATCTTAAATAAATCTGCCGGCAAAAGTAATATTTTCTTGTCAATTTTGCATTACGAATTTCGCATTACGAATTGACAAATATGACTTCTTTGAATGCAAACTTCATGATTTTTCCGTTGTCGCTCTCCATAATCAGTCTTCCTTCCGGTGCGACGTCGATGATTTTCGCTTTAAAGACTGTGTCTGCCGACGGGAGTTTGTAATCTGCCATTTGGTTGAATCTGTATAGACGGGAGATGTATTCGTCTCTCAATGTCTCCTGATTGCCGTTGGCAAGCATGGCATATCGACGGAGCAGGGCGTTACATAGTTGGTTGAGCTCTGTTGGTATATCGTAAGTTTCGCCTGTGATGTTGGTTAGTGAAACTGGGTTTGGAGCATCACTTAAAAAAATCTCTTGGTTGATGTTCAACCCTATGCCGACGATGGAACTGTCGATTGTATGTCCGATGATGGAGTTTTCAATTAGAATTCCGCAGATTTTCTTATCGGCGACGTAGATGTCGTTAGGCCACTTTATGCAGACGTCCTCGATATTCTTCTGCTTGAGATAGTCTGTGATGCCGAGCGACATTGCGATTGATATGTAGAAATGGTCGACGATGGAAAGAAAGTCAGGACGGAGCAGGAGACTCATGGTGATGTTCTTCTTCGCTTCCGATTCCCAGTGGTTGCCAGGCTGGCCTTTGCCAGCTGTCTGCTCAATAGCTCTCACCACTGTGCCTTCCTCCATGTCTGGCACCATTCTCAGCAAATCT
The DNA here is from genome assembly GCA_002317115.1 of Candidatus Scybalocola fimicaballi. Classification (GTDB taxonomy): domain Bacteria; phylum Bacteroidota; class Bacteroidia; order Bacteroidales; family Paludibacteraceae; genus UBA1723. The sequence continues at coordinate 19,146 of DCIP01000019.1, read as the reverse complement.
GAAAGAGTATTGTTGGTACTGCTGAGACTCTCTTTTTCTATTAAATGAATCTGCACGGTTGATAAAAATTAGAAATGAGGAATGCTAAATGCGAAATTAATTCAGCATTCAGCATTTCTCATTTTGCATTTAAAAAGGAGACGTTTCCGCCTCCTTTTTTTGTTAATCATTATTGACGAATCAAAGTGAAGTGACCTGTGTAAGTCTTCTTTATCTCTTTGATCTCAATCTCGTACCAGTAGTCGGTTGTTGGCATTGCCACACCATCATAAGTACCATCCCAGTCGAGATCTGTGTCTCCCGCCTTGTATTCGGCAAGCTTCTTACCCCAACGGTCGAAGATTCTGATGTTGGCGTCTGGATAAGCCTCGCTCAATACAGGGATGCTGAATGCGTCGTTCTTTCCATCTCCGTTTGGAGAAATGTGAACAGGGAAGTCGAATCCTGGAGCATTGATGATAATTGTAGTGTCAATCTGACATCCTGCGTCGTCAATTACCTTGATGTTGTGCTCTGTATATTCCAACTCTTCTTTTATCGAATTCAACACGTTCTCATCCACGTTGTTGTCAACAATATATTGGAATGGCTCTGTTCCTGTATTTGTTTGCAAAATGATCTCAATTGATCGGAACGACAATGAGTCGATTCTGTCAAACTTAGGAGCTTCTCTTACATTTATGTCTACGTATGTCTTTTCTGTACAAGCGCCTCTCTTCATCTCAAGGTTGTAAGAAGCATAAGTTGACTTAGGAACTACGTTGATTGAGGCACCATTCAAAGTGACACCCTCACCTAATTCATCAACAGAAGACCAATTGTAAACATCCGCTCTGTATTTTGAAGCATCCAAATTTGCTGTGTGTCCTTCACATACAAATGCGGGAGCCTCAACATTTCCTTCGATTGTCTTGTCGATAATGAAAGATGGCCTAAATGTCTTGTCGGCACAAACTTTTTTGCCGTCAATCTCTAGTGACGCTACCAATTTCAATTCTTTAGTTGCGCTCAAACCATATCCTGAGAACACTGCTTTGACATCAGCACCTGTTTCTGATCCCTTGATTACGCATTCGTCAGATATGTCCCAATCCAACTTTACACCGGAAGGCTCACATTTTGTGATCTGAATGAATCCAGTTTCATCTTCACACAAGCGGACTGTCTCATCCCATTTGACTACGTATTCAGGATGAACTACGACTTCTTTAGTCATTGACTTATTCTGGTTGCCTACAGAATAAGTGTAGACAATATCATATGTGGCATCCTTACTTGGAGAGATAGGGGCAAATAGTTTGTCATCTTTCTTTGCCATTTTAATCTCCTTTGTCACGCCGTTGGAAGTCTCCCTTACCTTGAATGTTAACTTATCGGCGTGAAGAATCTTGCCAGTTCCTGTTGTGTCGATCTCGATACCTACACCATCCTGGTTGAGACAGATATCTGTTGTCTCCTCTCCGTACTCGTCAACAAGTCTTGTGCTTAATGCAAGACGTGCATCTACTTTTAGAGTGATGTCCAAATCAGTACCACAGAACTCAGTGTCGTAACCCTTCTCTCCGTTTGCAATCACGATGTGATAATCGTGATCTGTCTTGACATTGGTCAAACTTAGTTTGTTGCCCTTGTTGATCTCTGTTCCGTCTTCCTTCCAGATGATCTTATCTTGAAGATTACTCAATGTCGCAGAGTTTGTCGGATTGGAGAATGGAAGAGTGATGTCAATAGAACTGTCACGCACAACCTCGTAAATGCCGTTCTTCTCAAGTAGAGACTCGTTGATCTTTACCTTAGGTTTTGATGTGAATTTTCCTCCCATCGCAATCTTGTCATGGTAAACACATCCTGAAGATGTCACAGTGTAGCTATATACACCGTTGTCTCTATCCGGTGATGTCGACGGAATGTTGAACACCTCTGTGTCATATCCTGCAAGAGTGATATCATTTCTCTGCCATTCGATCTTGTATTTTCTTGAATCGAATGCGAATGGAGTGTTGTCCTTGTTCATGATCTTGATTGTGAGTGGCTGTCCTTCACATACAGACCAACTTGACGGACTACCGAACACATCCAACGACTTGTCTTCTACATTAAACTTGAATGATGTTGGACAAGTGTTAGTGTATTTGACTTCGTAAAGACCAGCCTTAATGTCGAAGTTTCCTTCACCGTTGCTGAATTTTCCACTTTTTACAACTCCAGTCTCAAGGTTCTCGTAAGTGAACTCGTCCTCTGTGTAATCAACGTTGAACAAAACGTCAACTTTTCTATTACATCCGTCGAAAGACACAATGTTGGTATTTGACAATTCGTATGTGCCCAAACCGCTGTTTCCGTTGTATTCCTCGTCGAACTTGATGTTACCGTTGACACCTGGGTCCACAACTGTGACAATATGTGCGTTAAGTGGCTTTTTGCTCTTACATGCACCCATTGTTACTTCAAGGTTGACAGTGAGTTTATCTCCTCGCTTATTTAATCCTTCCTCTGAAGTATTCAGTGTTTCCATATTTCCTGTGACTCCGGTAGGGGCGATAGTCCAAGAATATTTAGGCGAGTCGTTAGGCTTCATGTGAGTAGTGTCCAAAACTGCCTTCAAATCGACAGCTGTCGCTGGACATGTCTCTGTTGGACCTTCTATTGAAACAGACAATTCATTGACTGTGACAAAGACCTCTTCGAATGAAGATCTACATACCTCACCACTTGACAACGTAAAACGAGCTCTACTCTTATACTTTCCATGCTGAGTGGCAATAGGGTCATTTGATGTGATCATATCTCCGTCGGCACCATAGTAGTCAAGATCGTACTCTTGGTTTGTGATTCTGTTAGAGATTGAATACAAATCCTTAAGGTTGACCTGTCCACCCAAGCAAATTGGGTCTGGTTTTGTTGTCTTCAAAACTGGTTTCGAATACAAAGTGACAAGCAATTCTGCTGCTGGACTCTGTCCTCCACCAGCTCCATTGTATCTCTGAAGAACATAGTATTTGAAGTCTTTCTCAGTCTCTGTCTCAGAATCGTAAGATAGACCTTCTTTGCTTAAATCGATCTTGTCAAATTCCTCGGCACTTGGATTATCCTTAGGATTCTCCTTATACCAAACAAGATCAAATGAAGACTCTCCAAAACCTCCCTTTGTGCTGATTTTTGCAGTCAATAGGAATTCTGAGTTTAGCTTGTTAGATCCCTCACATAGTGTGATTGAGGTAACCTCTGGAGCAGGGAATGAAGAGATGATGGCCGTAACTTCTGTAAGCTCACTCTCACAGCCTGTGCTTGTGTTTGTCTGTGAGACATAGTATGTCACTTTTCTCTCTCCTCCATTCTCATTAGCTTTATATTCAGGAGCTGGTGCCGAAGCCAATGGCTTTTTATTTTCGTCATACCAGTTTAGTGTGCATCCTGACTCTGCTATTACAGAAGTTGATTCCTGATCAAGGATAGACTTGTAACTTCCGTCTCTGTCTCCTTCAGCTTTCAAGTATTGAACTGTGTAGTTCGTCTCAGAAGAAGGAACGCCTGTCTTGTTTGTTGTGATTTCAATCGACTCTATCTTTCCGTAGCAGACGCTGCTTGCATAGCTTTTCTCTGCATCCTCGTTTGTATACTCAGCCTGAGCATAATATGTGATAGTGCCTTTCTCATCAGTTGCAGGAGTCAAAGACGCTACTGCATCAGACATGTCTGACTTCTTAGACCACATTGCCTTTGTGTAATCACCGTCGTTATTAGCAGTGAATGTTAATTCATCTGCTGGATCGTTGATACAGTATTGTGTCTTGTTCGCAGATAAGTCAATTGTCGCAACTTCGTGAACAGTGATTGTCAACGTCGCTTTCTCACTCTCTGCGTTTGTCTCTGTGTTTGTCTGGCTGACATAGAACTTGTATGTTCCTGCTGCAGTCGCAGTGAATGATGGCGCTGTTGCATCACCTGTTCCCTTTTCTCCTGTAGCGTCAGTGTACCAGTTCAACTGGTGGTTGGCATCTTTAGCCTTAACATACTCTGAAAGATCAGGGATTTCATCGCCAGCACACAAAGACTCATTTGTCACTTCTGGTACTGGTGCGTCGTTGATGATGATCTCGACCATCACACGCTTACTTACGCATCCAGTTTCTGTATTGACCTGCTCTGCCCAAACCTCGATAGTCTTAGCTTCCGCCAATGAGATTTCTGTGTTTGCCATTTCCGACGTCGCTGTTTCTGACTCATACCAGCGGATCTCACAGTCGTCGTCTACGCTTAATACTGCTGATTTCAACTGGAATTTGTTAGTCGGATGTTTCAACTGAGAAATTGGAGTCTTGACATCTGGCTCGGCAGTCTTACTAACAGATACAACCAATGTGTGCTCTTTACTTTCACAACCTGTCTTAGTATCGATCACAGTATATGGATATTTGTATTCTTTTGTTCCAGTCGTTGCTGGACCTTCAAGAGTAGCGATATCGCTTGGATCTCCATCTTTCCAGTTGATCTCTTTATCTTCAAGCTCAAATGATAGTTTAAGCTGATATTCTCCTTCACAGAATTCAATGTGACCGAAAGAGTCTACTGGGGCAGGATGAGCAATGATCTTGATAGAGTCGAACACATAACAGTCGGCTGACATTGGTTTCTCATTGTCACGAACCATTACATAGTAAACTTTCTCAACGTCTTCCTCAATATCTTCTTTGCCAGCAACTGTTGCCCAATCTGTAGTGAACTCGAAAGTTGTGGCTTTCAACTCAGGGCCTGCAATCGCGTCTTTTTCTGCGAAGCTTTCGTTCTGGTCGAACCAAAGGATATCAAATAAAGCGTCTGAGTTTGAACTAGTCAATTTCTTTATGTCCAAATTCAATTTCGGCGACTCCTTACAAAGCTCAACAACATTGTATTTAGGATCGACGTCGGTCTTGATATCCTCACTGGCTGTGATAGTCACGTATTGACCGTTGATTGCATCTGGACGATTACATGGAGGACAACCATACTGTGCTGACAACATGATTCGGCCGCAGTCATAGTCTGTCAACTTACCGAATGTTACGTTGTAGTAGCAAGTTTTGTTGGATCCGTTACTTGCTGATGTGTATGAGTTGGCAGTTGCTCCCATCTCATAGATTCCAAATTCATTAGAGTCGATGATTGGTTTAGGGAACTCTGCTGAGTTCTGTTTTACAGTCACTGCTTCATCGTAAAGAGTACAGTTTCCTGTAAATTTCATACCCAAGATGTAACGGATACCACGTGCTGAACTTCCTGGAATTCTCACGTCGCACTTTACTGTACATTTGTTTGGCCCAGCGTCGTCGATTGTGAATGTTTGAGCCTTACCTGTCCAGTAAACTTGACCAACCACATATAGGTCGTTCTGGTTCTTTTCTGCCATGTATATAACAGGAGTGGCTGATATTGAAGAAGAACCCGAATAACTCTTTGCGTAAATGTCAAATGAGATTAGGTCGGCAGAGGCACGCATATCCAAAAGCATACCGTAAGATTGGAATGATCCACCTGTTGCAGAAGCTGCAGGCTTACCCTCTCTTAGCATAGTCTCGAATCTTGAAACGTCTTCCAACCATATATGGTAAATAGTGTCTTTGCTCTCTTCGTCTTTGTTGTCGTCGATGTCAAGCACCTTGTCTCCGCTGACGCAGAATTTGATCTCTCCTCCGGCACCTGTGGTCTTGAAAATTTCAAGCGTATCTTTGCTGTCAACTGTAGAGAACGCTGCAAAAGTAACGTTATCTTTAGCTTTGTAGAATTTGTCGTTCACAACAGCCTCAAAACAGATGTTGTCAGTCTTGCTTGGCTTCAATGGCTCTGCCACACACTGCATTGTTGTCAAAACAGTGTCGATTGGCATTGGCATGTCTTCCACTGTGATCTCAGCCTCTGCTGGCTTACACTTGTCACATGGAATGTTTGCTCCAATATATTCTACCTTTACGCTATATGTTCCTGGATCTGAAATTTCAATCGACTGAACGTTGAACTTGTCTTTTGAACGGTCTGCAAGTGGACTGTCTTTTGTAGATGTGTTCAATACCTTTCCGTTGTAAGACCATTCGATAAAGTATCTCTCTTCCTTACCCTTTGGCACAACGAAACCACAGTCAAGCTCGATTACCTCACCTGGACATTTTACTTGATTAATCATGAACACTTCAGGACAGTTGTCCTGGATGTCACATGGGATAGTCTTCAACTCTGTCAAACATGTGTATGAATTTACGGTTGTCCCGACGCCACATTGACCAAGGTCGTTCAATCCCCAAACGTAGTATTTGTCCTCGTCGTTCATCATGAAGTCAAAATTATCTCCACGTGACACGCTTACTGCATTGTCGACGATCTTGCCTGGCTTTCCAGATGCGTCGCAATAACGTGCAAGTACAGGTTTTACTCCCTGATCACCGCTTGCCCAAGTCTTTGCAGTTGCTGCATCTACTGGAGCAACTCCTCCGTTCTTTTCATTACAACCCCAATATACAAGGTAGCCCTCTTTAGTCACTGCGGCACCATGTCCACGGCCACCAATAACCTCCTTGACATCTGTCAGATACTCTTCTCCTGAGATTGTCTTGTACTCACCAGAAGACACTTTGCGTGCCTTTGGATGGTTGGCTCCAGTCTGAGCAACTCCGGTTGAACCTCCCCAACCGCCGTTACCCCACGACCAAACGAAACCGTCTCCTGTAACCGCAAATCCACATACGTCACCTGCGGCTGACATACGAATATCTGTCAATGGCTCGTCATCTTCTTCTTTCGTTACAGGTGATGCGTATGTCACGGCTGTCGCAGTCGTTCCGTTGTATGGTCCGATACCATATAGGTTACCGTCTGCTGTACGAATCAAACAGTTGTCATCACCTCCAGAGATATGTGTGACATTTGTGATGTCTTTTCCAGATTTGTCTTTAATATATACTGGAGATGTCTTGTTTGTAGAACCGTTCCATGCTCCATTTCCCCATCCGACAACTCTTCCGTCTTCCATGATGGCGAATCCTGAGTTTGTTGACGCTGCGATATAGGTTACTCCTCCAAGATATTTTCCTCCTGGTGTTCCATCTTCATTGTATCCTGAAGTCTCTCCTTTTAATATAGGAATCGGATATTTGATCACATTCTCGCCACTTTCGCCCTGTCCGCATGCTCCTTGTGAATTCTCTCCCCATGCATACACGACAGAGTTACATGCAAGCGCAAGGTTGAATGCACCTGAACCTGCTGTTACCTGGCTGAATGTAAGATTTCCTGATTTTACTCGGCTTGGAGATGTGACGAAATCTTTTGTCGCATTCCCTCCAGTTTGCGGGTCGTCTGGGTCGATACCCAAAAGCGGACCACCTATCACTTTACTAAAATTGTTACCCCATGTGTATAGGTAACCTTGTGCACAAATAATTAATCCGTGATCATTTCCTCCGGTAATGGTTTTGCTCTGTGAGAAAACGTTTCCCACAGATGTGATCATTGATAGTAGTGCTATATAAAATCCTTTTCTCATACTCTATAATTTTGCCCTATTATAAAAATGCTTCGGCCATAAAACCGATAATTTGCCAAAAGTAAAAACAAAAATGCATTTGTCAAAGCATTGATAATATAATTCTTAATTTAGATTGAGTTAAAAATGTTTACTATGCTGTTCTACGGACAAAGGAGACGAGTGTTTTCCCCGTCTCCTTAAGTCTTTTATGACATGGACTTGCGAAATTAATAGTGATGGTACAAATCATCGATCAGCCTTTTGTAGTCGTTGATTTCTCTATGAGAGTTTCTGTCACTTAGCCCTCTTAGAAATTCATCAACGTCATAGACGTCTTTGATTCCACTGCGAATTATTGTGATTTCATCGATGCAACCATGATGATGAACGTCCCAATGCCCGTTTTCAATGCTGAATAGTTCTGGGCTTCTTGAGTCGTATTCATAAAACCAGTATGTGAATGTTCCATCTTTATAAAAGTCGTAACATACAAAATAGTAGTAACCTCTGTCTTCGACAATCCTTGACCATGACTTGCCTTCGAATAGGTAGTATGCGTCGTCTTCACAATCATCACCATTGAACTCTACGGAACATGATGCTGTGAATAATGTTAGTAGTGCAATAATGATTGCTTTAATCCATGCTTTCATATCTTTTAATGTTTAGTCGTTCTTAATAAATCATTTGTTGGCTCTTTTCCAAAAGCCTTTATGCAAATATAATTCGTGATTTGATATTGAAAGAAAAAAAATTACTCTTTTATTCCTCCAAATCTTAATAAACCTAAATTCTATGTTATATCACACAAAAAAAAGAGATTGTCCTTTCGAACAATCTCTTCTTCTGGGTGGGCGAAGGGGATCGAACCCTCGACCCTCAGGACCACAATCTGATACTCTAACCAACTGAGCTACGCCCACCATCTTGCGAATTGCGAGTGCAAAGGTAGCGACTTTTTTTATACTTCCAAACGATTTTGCGTTTTTTTTGCTGTTTGATCGCATTTTTTTTGAAAGTGACACGATCCTACTTTGAAGTATAGAATTCCAAGTACTTTTAGGACATTAATCCTGTTCTGAATTTTCTTCAGTTTCGTTATCGACTTCTACGGCTACAACCTCAGACTCTGAATCTTTTTCGTCGTTATTTACATTGTTTTCTTTCTTTTTGATAAGATTTTTGAAGTTTTCCCACTCTTCTTTTGTCAAGACAGTGGTGTATTTCTTCTCTGGTAAACTCTTTACTTTGGCTTCCGAACGGTCTACTCGGTCTTGAGTGGCAGGATGATCTGAGAAGAAATCGATTTTGTCTAAGAATGTATTTGTCAGCATCTTTTTCATGAACGTCGCAAATCCAGACGGATCAATGTCCGCATTGTATAGATATTCTACCGAAAGCGCGTCTGCCTCATTTTCAAAATCACGACTCTTGTGATTTGTTGTGATGTCTGTCGCTATAGACGAGAAGTCTCCCAACAATGCGGAGAATACGATGCTGAGACCGATGTTGGTTTTGATTGAACGGACAACATGTCTTTTTTCAATGTGTCCAATTTCGTGTCCAAGTACGGCCAACAACTCATTTTCATTATCACATTCGTTGATCAAACTCGTATAGACGGCAAGGTTTCTTCCCGCGTAGGCGAATGCGTTGACAGCTTTGGATTCTACCAAATATACGTTGATTGAATCCATTCCGTTTTTCTCCACGATATAATTCACCATCTTTTTCAATGGCTCAGACTTCTCTTTGTTTGTGATCAAATGTGGCTTGACTGATGTGTCGTAAACAATTTCCTCAAATAAGTTTTCTAAGGAGTAGTTGGGAATTTCCACTCTTCCCACAATGTTTATTCCTGCGATTGAAAAGAATAGGACTGCGATTACTGCAGTGCAAATCATAGCATGCTTGGCTATCTGCGTTTTGGCTTTCTCTGCCAACTCTACAAATATGTGATCCACGTCTTTCCACGATTCTGTCCATCTGTCCCATTCTTTTTTCTTGGTGGTGATGTGTGTCAAAGGTGAAATGAAAGGTATCTCTATCTCTTTGTCCCTTTGAATCTTCAGACAACAGATTATGGATGAGATGATCTCCATAATGTTTAGCATCACGGCAATCGACAAATATGCTATGATCCAGTTGCTTATCTTTATTTCTCCCCAAACTATTTGCCATACCACATACCATGTGAAACTGTTTATGAAGAACAATGGAATCTGCGTAAACAACGAGTTTAACGCATGCCAACGTACTGCGTAAGTGCTTTTTCTATGCGAAAAATAAAAGTATAGGTTTGCAACTAAGTTGATGACGGGGATAGGCATAGTGGTAACGAATACTGCCAACGACATTAGGTAGCTGTTGGTGATTACGTCTTTCTCATCATCTTTTAATTCGTATTTCATAAATCGTTAATAATTAAATATGTCCACAATGTTAGAAAGAAAAGAACCAATATGATGATTCCTGTTCTGTTGGAAAAAATAACCTCTGCTTTTTGAAACCACAAATAGCATTTCCCAGGTGCTACTGCCAATGCAAACGGAGCGACCACTAATGCAGGAGCCACTATCAAAACCAATGGATTGGTCTGGATCGACGTCGAGATGTCTCCATTGAAAAATGATACGACGGCACGTGTCAGTCCGCATCCAGGACATGGTATGCCGATGATTTTTTTGATTAGGCAGACTACGACTCCCGCATGTCCGCCATATATCAGGTGGTATCCTATCCAGAGGTATGAAACAAAAAGTATTCCTCCAATGACCCACAAAAATTGACGACGGTCTTTGAAGGAATACATATTACTTATCCGATGATTGGTTGGATTCGATCGCTTATTCAGCCTGCTTAGTCTGCTCTGCCAATGTCTCTGCCTCCTGAGCAATTTTCTCCAACTGTTCGATTGAAGCGTCTACGCTTTCAGAAACTGGAGCTGACGCCTCCTCAACTACAGTTGATTCGTTAGTCTCTGTTGCTTGTGTAGCTTCACTTGTTGGCATGTATCTGCTGTGATCAGTTGTCTCTGCTGGAGCGTTTTGTGCGGCATCACTATTGTCTGTGACAGAAACCTCAGGAATTTCCTTCACTGGTGCGCTTGGCTGAGTTTTTGGCTCTACTGCTTTTTGATTGCGTACACAAGCGTTGATTAGTCCAATAAGCTTGTTTGTGTTGTATTCTTTTGTCGCACCCATGATTAGGAACAAGTCGATGACCGCCCAGATGCTGAATCCACCACAAGTGATCAACTTAAGAATTCCTTTTCCTGTCTGACCCAAATAGAAACGGTCGATACCAAGTGATCCTCCTAGGAAAGAAATGATAAGTGCTATTGTAGGTTTCTTGAACTCTGTGCCCAATATGATTGTCGAATTTTCTTCTGGCACTTTTGTCAACTCATTTTGAATTTTAATTAGATCTGACTCTTTGAAATTTCCGGCGTTCAACAACATGAACTGGTCTATTGAATTTCTTTCCATGACATTAATTATGATTGTTATTTGTGAGGCAAATTTAAGGAAAAACTTTCATATCGTCTTGTTATTTATATATGCTTTTGAATCAGTTTAAGTTTATTTAAGATTTGAAAAAGTGACACATGCAATGGCTAATTGTTAATTTCTTTTTGGAAATCGCTTTGCAAGTAGCACAATTTTTATACTTTTGTACTATAATTAGTTTTAAGTAAAAATAAAGATAATGTTAAGGCGAATTTTATCAATCGCAGGTCGCCCAGGCCTATTCAAGTTGGCATCTCAGGGCAAGAACATGCTTATCGTTGAGGAGTTGGCTTCAGGAAAGAAGACTCCTGCTTATGCTACAGAAAAGATTATTTCTCTCAATGATATCGCAATCTACACAGACGAAGGTGAGGTTTCTTTGGCTTCTGTGTTCGATTCAATGAAGAAGAAGGAAAACGGAGCTGCTACTTCTGTCAAGCCATCTAACGACGC
>DCIP01000019.1:593-7569 GCA_002317115.1 Candidatus Scybalocola fimicaballi | reverse complement strand
GGTGCTAATATGACAGACTTCGTTAAGGAGGCTAAGGCTGAATAATATTGAATTCGATTCATATCAATAGAGACGTCGCAATGCGGCGTCTTTTTTTATGCCGAAGAGACTCCACTTTCTGCTAATCTGTAGAGTTATAGCTTCTTCATACAGTGGAAAAATAAAAAGGAGACGCAAGTGACTGCGTCTCCTTTCATTTTGCATTCAGCATTTATAATTCCGCATTTATTAAGCGTCGATTGTTGCGTAAGTTGCGTTCTCCTCGATAAACTCACGACGTGGAGCTACATCGTCTCCCATCAACATTGAGAATGTGTAGTCGGCAGTAGAGAAGTCTTCCAAAGTCACCTGCTTCATTGTACGCTTGTCAGGATCCATTGTTGTGTCTCTTAGCTGCTTGTCGCTCATCTCTCCAAGTCCCTTGTATCGCTGGATCTTGATTCCCTGCTCACTACCGTTTCCATATTGAGCGATGAACTCGTCTTTCTCTTTGTCGTTCCAGCAATACTGCTCAATCTTTCCCTTCGTGCAAAGATAAAGCGGAGCCATTGCGATGTAGACGTATCCCTTCTCGATCAACTCACGCATGTGGCGGAAGAAGAATGTCAATACCAATGTGTCGATATGGCTACCGTCGACATCGGCATCGGTCATGATGATGACCTTGTGGTAGCGAAGCTTTGACAAGTTCAATGCCTTTGGATCTTCGTCAGTGCCGATTGTCACGCCAAGCGCCTGATAGATATTTCTGATTTCCTGGCTCTCCAACACTTTGTGTGGCATAGCTTTCTCTACGTTCAAAATCTTACCTCTCAATGGAAGGATGGCCTGGAAGTGACGGTCGCGTCCCTGTTTTGCTGTACCGCCGGCTGAATCTCCCTCGACAAGGAACAACTCACATTTAGCTGGATCTTTGTCTGAACAGTCTGACAACTTACCTGGCATTCCACCTCCTGATAGAGGAGACTTTCTCTGAACCAACTGACGTGCGTGTGCCGCTGCTGTACGTGCCTTTGCCGCAAGAATCACCTTGTCGACAATCATCTTTGCCTGTGTAGGGTTCTCTTCCAAGAATGCCTCAAGGCTTTCGCTTACAGCTTTGTTTACAACACCCTGTACCTCGCTGTTTCCAAGTTTGCCTTTTGTCTGTCCCTCAAACTGTGGCTCTGCGACCTTTACGGATACGACAGCTGTCAAACCTTCACGGAAATCCTCTGGGTTGACATCGACTTTGGCTTTCTCCAAAAGTTTGTTGTCGTCTGCGTATTTCTTAAGGGTACGAGTCAACGCATTACGGAATCCCTGTACGTGTGTACCGTGGTCCTTAGTGTTGATGTTGTTGACAAATGACATGATGCTCTCGTTGTAAGTGCTGTTGTATGTCATCGCTACCTCAACTGGGCTTCCGTACTTGTCTGTGTTGATATGGATAACCTGACCGATCAGGCTCTCTTTTGCTTTCTCGATATATTCAACGAATTCACAAAGTCCACGCTCTGAGTAGAACACTTCCTTCTTGCAAGTGCCGTCCTCATTCTTCTCGCGCTCATCCGACATTGTGATCTCAACTCCGGCGTTCAAATATGCAAGCTCACGCATACGGTTTGCCAAAGTCTCGTATTTATATATTGTCTCTGTGAAGATAGTCGCGTCCGGATGGAATGTCACAGATGTTCCCGATGAACTAGACTCGCCAATCTCCTTTACTGGGAATAGCGGCTTACCCTTCGAGTACTCCTGCATGTAAAGCTTTCCTCCACGTCGTACCTCTACGTGTAGGTGGTCTGACAACGCGTTAACACATGACACGCCGACACCGTGCAATCCTCCTGACACTTTGTATGTGTCCTTGTTGAATTTACCTCCGGCGTGCAACACTGTCAACACGACCTCAAGGGCAGACTTCTTCTCCTTTGGATGGATGTCTACCGGAATACCACGTCCGTCGTCGACGACAGTGATAGAATTGTCTTCGTGGATTGTTACCGAAATATGCTTGCAGTAGCCTGCCAACGCCTCGTCAATGGAGTTGTCGACGACCTCATATACAAGGTGATGGAGTCCATTAACACTAATGTCTCCAATGTACATCGCTGGTCGCTTTCTAACGGCCTCAAGACCTTCTAGGACTTGAATACTACTACCATTATATTCGTCCTCGGTATGCTTTACTTCTTCACTCATCAAATTCTTGATTTTTGTTATATTTCTGCAAAAATAAGAAAAAATGTTTAAAACTGCAATATTAAGGAGTCCTTATAAATGCGTTTTTTTAGCGTTTTAACCCCTATTTTTCGTCGAAATAATACTTTCTCTTAGGATTTTTAGGGAACCATCCTTTTTGCACTCTCTTTTCTTGCTCAAAAACCTCGATGATTGACCAAAAACATGAGAATGCAAACACTCCAAGAAGGGCTGAGATGAAGTGGCTTTCTGACATCAAACTGCCAGCTATAGCTAATGTCCCTATGACAGGAAACACTAATCCACATTTCTTGGCTCCAAAATAGTATTCTCCCTTGATGACAATTGGATGGAACAATCCGATGCATAGGAATGCACAAAGCCCTAAAATTATTCCTTCGTAATGAAACTCCATAGTTTTTACTGTTTTCGCATTTTATATGTTCGTCGTAATATCTTTTTTGTCTACTTTCAATTCGGTGACAGTGCCTTCGCTTCTTTCAAATACAAAGATTCTGTCGAATTTGGTATGATACTTATAATTCAATGCCGATTTGACATCGTCGGGATTGTACAGACTTGACATCAGGAAGCTGTTCTGCACTATGATGAGCCACTGCTCGTCGAGTGGGGCATAGTGTACTATCTTCTCGTCTTTGTCGTTGATCCTTCCGCATACGCTGTCGATACTCATCGGCTTGACTTTCGTTGATATGCCTGCGTACCACAAACCCTCGTCGTAACGGCCTGACATATTCTTTATGCGTATCATCTCGATCTTGCTCGGCAAATAGGTGTCGCCATATTTGCTGCTTCTGTCGATGATGTACTCCTTGCCTGTCGACATGGGTACGTTGTCGAGCACGATCTTGGAAATGGCTTCGGTGAACGCCAACCTCATCAGCTGCGACGCTTTCTCTTTCGGCACACTCACTGATGGCCCAAGCTCGTTGGTGAAATGCACGTCGACTACCAATATCTGGTCGCACACTTTCTCTACTATCTCCTTCGCCCCGTTCATGATGTCGGTAAGGAAATCTTCGTGGGCGCGTAAGTTGAAGTCTCTGTCTTCTCTCTCGTATTTCAATTCCGTCAACTCAATTCCGATCTTCTTGGAATCGGTCTTTAAAATGAAATCCGGACATTCACATTTCTCCAGGTCGCCGAGTGGAAATGCAGTAAAACTCGAGCGGAACAGACGGATTATCGCCCATTCTCGCTGGTCTTTCTTTATTTGATTGTAACTTACATTTCCCATAATTATAATTTCTCAGCTCTCTCAGCTCTCAGCTCTCAGCTAAGATCTCTAATCTACTTCGTCGGCGTCATCTTGATCTCAAGCAGATTGCCCGCGCTTACGATTTCTTTAAGCGTCTGACGTATATCCTCACTTGTGATTTTAGCAAGAGTCTCGGTATAAGTCGGATTGTCACACCAACCATATCTGCTCAAGTGTCCAAGCTGGCCGCTCCAATAGCTGTTCTCAAGGATGCTCTCAGCGAATGATTTCTGCAATGCCTCTTTGGCTTTCTGGAAATCGTCGTCACGGACGCCGTCCTTCAGAATCTTGTCGATCTCTTCTTTGATGATCTTGCTCAACAACTCCTCTTTGTCTGGATCTGTGTCGAACGCAATCTTTAGATTGACTGTCTGCTTCGGAATCACATTCAATGTCTGTCTGACTGCCACACCGTATGTGCCTCCTTCTCGCTCTCTGCACGACTCCAAATAGCGGTAGTCTAATACAGATCTAAGAATCGCAAGCTGTAATTTGTTCTTCAAATTATACTCCATTTCTGCCATATATGAGAAGTAATCTGCTGTCTTTGGCGTAGATAGCGTCTTGCTGAACTCACACTTTGTATGGCCCGAAGGGTGCTTGATTCCTCTGTCGATCCAACCTGTTTGTTTGCTCTTAGAAGATTTTAAGCCACCAATATACGAAAGAATATCGTTTTTCACACTATCTTCCGACAAATTTCCTACAAAAATGTATGTGAATTTTTCTGGACAGTAGAAAAGAGACTTGTATATCTTTATTGCGTCTGCCTCTTTTATCTCTGATAATGACTCCTTTTTAAATGGTTTTGTGTAGCTGTTTCTGCTTGTCGACAATACCTGGACAGAGTCTCTGTAGTCGGTCATCGGATCAGCAGAACGGTTCTCAAGGATTGTCTGGTACTGTGCCATCAACGATGCGTATGCCGCTGGATCTTTTCTGACGTTTGTCTGCAATAAGTAGGTCAACTGTAGCATTGTCTTGAAATCCTTGGCTGTGCTTCGTCCGGAAATCTTGGCGTCGTACATATTTATAGATGGTGCGACGGTGACGTTTTTGCCAGCCAACGCTTTTTCCAACTGTGTGGCGTCGAAATCTCCTAATCCGTTCTCCTGGATGATGTTGTCTGCTATCTTTGCCGACGACAACATCGCAAGATCGTCGATAGTGGAAAGTCCTCCGTCGCTATAAGCTGACATCAAGATCTCGTCGTTTTTGAGTGTTGTGGATTTGATGATGACTTTTGCCCCGTTCGACAATGTCCACAAAGTGTAGTCGAGTTTTGGATTGTGGTAGATGTCGACAATCTTTCCCGCTTTTGGCTCTTTCTTCACAAGCGGACTGTTCTTTGTCTTATCCACATAAGCCGACGTCGCTAATTTCTCACGGTTGGCGATCAACTGCATCAACTGCTCCTCGCTTGGCAAAGTGGCTTTGTCCTTGTCTCCAGCAGTCATCAATACTGTAACCTGATCTGAGAAATAATTGGCAAATCGTTTGCTCAACATCTCTGTTGTGACCATAGACAGAAATGATTTGATTTCGTTATACTCCCATTCGATTCCTGGTATTGGCTCGAATGTCGTGAAGTTACGTTTGTACTCTCCGACGTATGAGTTGTTCTTTGTCTTTGATCTTTCTGCGTATGCTTTTTCGAACGACGCGATTGTCGACTCTTTTGCTCTGTAAAGTTCACTCTCTGTGAATCCGTAGCGTCTTGCTTGCTCTGCCAACGCAAGGATTTTCTCGGAAGCTTCCATGCATCGGTTGTCTTTCACCACATACATTAGCTCAAATCCGTCGCAACTCTTTACCTGGCTGCCGTATGATAATGAAGCGTATGTGAATGGACAATCTTTCTCCTTGACCACTTCGTCGATTCTGGCGTTTACAATCTTGCCGATCAGGTTGTCGAGAACACTTGTCCTATATCCTACGATAGATGCGTACATCTCTTCTGGCATGGCAGGGTGGCGGTATGTGATATTGCCGACTGTATATTTCGCCTCTGGATCTGTCAGAATGCAGACTTTTGTCGTGTCAAGTTTTTTCAAATCATACACTATACGCTCGGCTGCATTCACCGGCTCTGGAATGTCTGCGAAAATCTCCTTGATTTTATTCTCGACGTAGTCTACATCCACGTCGCCAACAATAATGATTCCTTGCAAATCAGGGCGGTACCATTTCTTATAGTATGCACGGAGAGAGTCCGGATGGAAATTCAAGATGATGGCAGTGTCGCCGATGATGTCACGCTTCGCATATTGTGATCCTTCATATAATATTGCCGACGACTGTTTCCACAAGCGACGGTCGGAAGTGTTGCGAGTACGCCACTCCTCCAAGATTACACCTCTTTCCTTGTCAATTTCATCGTCTTCACAAGAGATGAAGCTCGACCAGTCGTGAAGGATTAGCAGACATGAGTCGACGATGCCTGTACGATAAGTAGGCACTGCCTTTAGATTATACACTGTCTCGTCAAGAGAAGTGTAGGCGTTGATATTCGCTCCGAATTTTACTCCGATAGTTTCAAGGTAGTTGATGATGCCTTTGCCCGGATAATTCTTTGTTCCGTTGAAGGCAATATGCTCAAGGAAATGGGCAAGACCGTTCTGGCTGTCTTCCTCAAGAATCGCTCCCACATTCTGCACGATGTAGAAGTCAGCGCGCTCTTTTTCTGTCTCGTTATGACGTATATAATATGTGAGTTTGTTGTCCAGAATTCCGTAACGAAGGTCCGGATCCATGGACAATGGCGTGAATTTCTGCTGTGCAATACAAGAAAAAGCCACGTTTAGAATCAAAAATATGCTGAATAGTATCTTTTTCATCTTTTTCTTATGTTAAAAAACAACTAATGAAAATCAAAGGTTTAAATGAATTTTTTTGATTTTATCTAC
Organism: Candidatus Scybalocola fimicaballi; assembly: GCA_002317115.1. Taxonomy (GTDB): domain Bacteria; phylum Bacteroidota; class Bacteroidia; order Bacteroidales; family Paludibacteraceae; genus UBA1723. The sequence continues at coordinate 1,200 of DCIP01000019.1, read as the reverse complement.
AAAAGTACATTTATTTTCGACAAGTTGGCACGGTTTTTGATTGTATTTTAGTGAAGAATAAACAAACAATAACTAAACTCTAAATAATGAAGGCTGTTTTAAGAACACTATGTGCAATTATCATGATGTCTGGCGTTTCTGCTTACGCTAACGATTTTTCTACTGCGTCAGTAGAGAAGACATATATTAAGTGCACAGTTAATGAAAAAGGTGAAAGAGTACCAAACTATTACGTAGTTGTTGATGGTGTCGCTCACCAAACTGATTCTCGTACTTTCTTCGAGGTTAAGAAGGCAAGAAACGAGGAGAAGAAGAATTTCGCTAATCGTCAGCAGAATGTCTCAACAGAGACTGAGAAAGACGATAAGACAGCTACTCTATAATATAGAATTCGATAAAGTTAATTTGATATAAGACGTGGATTCAGAATCTGACGGTTTAGTTCAGGTCCACGGTTCATTTGATATTGTTTTTTGTTTGTCCTTAATAGAGAGAATGGGAGTCAGACCCATTATCGTCCATAACATTTATTTTTTATAAGGTGACGGAGTTTAATCCTCTTCGTCACCTTGTTGTTTTTTTTTGAAACCTGAAACTTGAAACCTGA
>DCIP01000019.1:0-478 GCA_002317115.1 Candidatus Scybalocola fimicaballi | reverse complement strand
AAACAATTTAAAAGTTAGAACAGATGAAAAAGACTGAAGACGAATTGATAGAGGATATGCTTAACACAGCATTCTCTGAGGATATAGGTGATGGCGACCACACAACTCTTTGCTGTATTCCTGACACAGCCATGGGTAAGGCAAAACTTTTGGTTAAGGAAGACGGTGTGTTGGCAGGTGTAGACATCGCTCTACGCGTGTTCAAGAAGTTTGACCCAGAATTGAAGGTTGAGGTTTTGATGCACGACGGTGATACAATCAAGAAGGGTGATATCGTATTCTACGTTGAGGGAAAGACTCAGTCGCTTCTTCAGACTGAGCGTTTGGTGCTTAACCTAATGCAGAGAATGAGTGGAATCGCTACTCAGACAAGAAAGTACGTTAAGCTTCTTGATGGTCTTCACACTCGTGTGCTTGACACTCGTAAGACTACTCCAGGTTTGCGTATTATCGAGAAGATGGCTGTTAAGATTGGTGG
>DCIP01000184.1 GCA_002317115.1 Candidatus Scybalocola fimicaballi | reverse complement strand
TCCACTAAAGAAGGCTGTTCAATAGGATAATGCTCTTCTTCGTACTCTTCCACCAAAGAAGACAACAGATTAAGTTCTATGGCATTCTTATCAGTGACAGGAGTATTGTCATCCACCAAAGGCAGCAACTCCTCTATACGCTCCATAGTAGCATCATATTCTTTTTTTGTTGTAATTTTTGCCATATTCTCCTTCGATTTATATTGTTGAAGCATTTATTTTATCATATTCAGCATGTGTGCCGACAAAACGAATCAATACAGTGCTGATTGTAAATTTGATAACAACAATCAATCTATAGTTGTTAACTCTGATATTAAAAACATAATGTTGATTGCCAACAGCATCCACACTATTAAATGTTCTTTTTATATCATCAAAACAAGTCCATTGCGCAGACTTTGTTTTTGTGAACCACTCCTCCAATGCAACTTTTGCATCTGCATGTTCCGTATAATACTCAATAATTTTTGTACGTGATATTATCCTCATTCCGTTTTTATTTTTTTGCAAACATAGCGAATAAATATTGAAATTCAAAACATCCTATTGAAATTCAACATTTGTTCGGCATTCATAATTCAAAAATATTGTATAAAAAAACATAAGTAAAATTCAATAAAAAAGTAACTTTGCCATAATATAACAAATGCGTATTCGTATGCAGTTTTCCAATAAAGAGGATTGTTAAGGGCGGAACGACCTAACCCCACTCTCCAACGCGAGCCCGAAGGGCGAGCGTCTAATAAATAAGCGTGTTTGGACAACACGTATATAATTGCCAAACATTAACGATTGAAAACCCGTCCCAACGTTTTCTTATGTTTTGGTTTTCCGCGTTAAGCTTTTTTAAGACATTTTGATGTCTGTTTTCCAGTGCCTACAACGAAGTTGTTATTTATATGGCACGTTTTCTGTTTCATCAATCATTTGCAAAACTTGAGTAAGGTTAGAGATTAACGCTTAGAGATTTGCGGTGTTCTCTTTTTCCTCTGCCTCATCTTCCAAATCTCCTGACCCAACAGAATACTTACCCATCCGATCGCGTAGCAAACAATGTCAGCCCAGGCAAACGATGTTCCCATCACTGCACATGCAACTGCATTGTCGCCCCACCCTAACACATCCACCAACTTGAAGTATTGTGTGATCTCTATGCCGACGGAGAATAGGAAGATGTAGAATGGCAATGCTTTGTATTTCTTTGGATAGAAGATGCGTACGAAACAGTACATCAACCACTCCACTATGATATCTCCTCCATATGGACGGAGAAACTGGTCTTTTACATACATGGCAATAATGACTTCCTGCAAGAAGATGACCACGAACAGGAAAATATAAATGTTTCGTTTCATAGTCAGCTAAAAAATATGAGTAAGAAACGTACAACACAGATTATTATCGTGTAGATTGTAAATCCAATAAAAAATAATAACAATAAGATACCATCCATAGTTAGTAAATTTTTAAGTAACAGTAATATAATTTTTAGTTCACTACTTTACAACCTTATTCCAATCTACCTTCTGCGACAAGTACATGATGCCAGCCAAGATGAAGAATAGACCAACACTTCCTGCAACCAACGCGTATGTTTCCATCTGGATTAGCACGAAGATGTAGATGTAAAGCACCGTCAGAATGCCACCGATAGAAAATGCTGTCTTCTTAATGCGCAACACTGCAGCAGTGTAGAGCGTGAGCAGTGTGATAGTCATTGCTGATGCCACCATATAAGCAGGAGTGAATCCGATATGCTCTGACAATGAGATTAACAACGAATAGAACAATGTAAGAGCAAGGCCGACAAGAAGATACTGAATCGGATGTATGTTCTTCTGCTGAATATGCTCCACAAAGAAGAAGACTGCAAATGTGAGCATGATGAATAGCATCGCGTATTTCGTACAACGAAGTGACTGCTGATAATGCTGAACTGGAATTAACAAGTCGACGCCGAACATAGAGTTGCTAATTGAATTCTTTACATCATAAGATGGCTCATCTAATTCCTGCGGATAATTTCTGTTGAGGTAAGAGATTTTCCAATTACTTGTGAATCCCGCGTCGCTCACATTATTCTCTTCAGGAAGAAAATTGCCAGTGAAACTTGGAGTTGTGGCATTTGATGTAAGTGCGACGGTAGTCATCTCACCAACAGGAGCAAACTTGATCGACTGTGAACCCTTGATGTTAAACTTCATACTGAAAGGAATATTCTTGAGATTCTCCACTCCATTCAAATCCACTGTTGCTGAAAGTTGACTCATTCCAGAAAGTAAACCGTTGCCACTTGGCTTCAACTCCAATTCCTTACCAGCAATTGTAATCTTCATCTCCTCTGTAATGCCCTTAAGATCACTCAACGAAAAATTAACAGACACCTGATTATTCTCCGAAATTGAATTCTGCATCTCGTCGCTCAACTCAAATGAGCCATCCAACTCAATAGGAGCTTTGAAAATTGAAACCTGATACAACCCCTTCTTACGAGTTTCATTCTGAATGTCACCCTTGACATTTAATTTTTTAGGCAACAACACCTTCACGCTCTCCACACGTTTCTTTGCAGAAGGATCAGCTGCACAAACACCCTCCTCTTCTGCAACTGTAGTCCATGTACCCTGCTTAACAGACAGAGTTGGGCCGACAATGTTCTGAGCCGCACACCATTGTCCAGTAACCTTCTCAATAGTCTGATCCGACGTCGACTTACGCTCCTCAATCAGATTCTCGATCATAGCCATAGGGATAAGCATCAATAGCGATAGTACGGTGATGATAATCATCTTAAAACCTGTACCCTTACCTGTTGTCTTTGGAGTAGTCTCCATTGTGTTGAAATTTTGTGTTTCCATAATCTGAAAATTTTAAAGTACTTTGAATCACAAAGTATATGAGTAAAAAAATTAAATATTCTTAGGTGATTATACATAGTGGCTTAAAAAGTACTTTGAACCACAAAGTAACGTAGTAAAAAAAAGAGGCCACTACCATCTCGAAAGCTTAAGAAACGACTCCAAAGCATTCAAGTGCTCAGCGAAAGCAGCCCTGCCAAGATCTGTGATTTGGAAAGTAGTGTTGGGTTTACGGCCGATAAACTGTTTACGGCTCTGGATATACCCAAGTTCCTCCAAACTTTTGGTGTGGCTGGCAAGATTACCGTCGGTCAACTCAAGTAGACTCTTCAGGCTCACGAAGTCAAGTTCCTCGTTCACCATCAGTGCCGACATGATGCCCAGACGCACCTTGCTTTCAAAAGCCTTGTTTATATTCTTCAACTCATCCTTCATGATCAATTTCTTTCATGTTTGAAATAGAAGAAGATACCGTAGATGATGTGGCAAAGACCGAAACCTAAAGCCCAGAATAGAATGGCGTGGTCTCCAGTAGCACAGTCGATCAAACCTAATACTATATTTGCATAACCCAAATACTTAGCAGTTGAGTAAGTGTATGCCGAGCCACAAAAAAGAGCCAATCCATAGAATATAAGCATCATCGACGAAGTCATGCCATACACACCCTTCATCACAAAGATCAAGCAAAGTATACCACCAATCAAAAGAGGAAGACCAAAATTCCATAGCATCTGTTTAGTGGTCTGATCCATACGGAATGACATGTTACTCTTTGAAGCCTTCTTTTTAGAAAAGAAGAATACGATACTAACGCAAATGGCAAGAAGTAAACCACCCTCGCTCAATAGAGCAATCGTTTTGTCATCCTGTGTCAACGATGGATTCTCCAAAATGCAGTTGGCAATGTATGATGCCACAATAGCCAAGATGCCGACGATAATTGACGATGTGCCACTCAAAGAAAGGACCTTTGACGACTTCACCATCATCTCTCTGATATCGTTTAGTGTATTTAATGCTTCACTTTCTTTCATGTCTCTGTATGAATTAAAAGTACTTTGTACTGCAAAGTTACAAATGGATTTTGAAATACCAAATAAAAGGGAAGGAAATTTCACAAATAAAGGCGACATTTCTGTCGCCTTTATTGTTTTGCTGATATGAATACGGTCAGGCATAAAACCTGCCCATTACATCTGATGCTCGTTTCTCAAAAGGTCGTTGACTGTCTTCACTGGGTTGAATGTGTCAACAGGAACCTCTACGAAGATTGTGTTCCAGTCGCTCATCGCACCGTTCCACAAACCAGGAAGCTCAAGTGCCTTCAACGCCTTGCCATCCTTGCTCTTGCTTGAGATGAAACCAGTGTTAGGATCAACGAACTTAGTAAGGTCATACTTGTCGCCATTGTAATCCTTCACACCACAAACGATATCAACTGGGTTGAAGTGTGTGGCCTCCTTGAAGATCTTCATCTGCTCTGAATCGTTAGCGTCGAACTGAGCGCTCTCAAGAATTTGTAGTGAATGGCTTCCATCAGGGTTGACTGCAACGTATGGACCACCACCAGGCTCACCCTCGTTTCTAACCATACCACAGACGCGGATAGGTCGATCCAACTTCTTCTTCAAATATTCAATCTTATTTGCCAAAGCAAGAGGGCAATCAGCAGCGTCGACGTGGAGCTTTTCAACTACGAATTTCTCGATTTCATCAAGTTCCTTATCGCTTACCGATGCACTGTTAAGCTTTCTCAAATACTTGAACATCTTATCCTGATACTCAACAAGCACACCTGCCAACATAGCCTTATACTCTACTGTAGGTTGCTTCAAAGCGTCAGGCACCACATTATCAATATTCTTAATGAAAATTACCTCTGAGTCGATATCATTAAGATTCTGAATCAACGCTCCGTGTCCACCTGGACGGAACACCATCTTACCATTCTTAGAACGGAATGGCTCGTTGTTCTCATCTGCAGCAACAGTGTCTGTGCTATGACGCTGAACAGAGAATGTAACGTCATACTGGGCTCCGAAATTATATTCGTAGTCAGCAACCTTTTCCGACAACAATCTGTTGAAATATGTAAGGTGATCCTCAGAGACTGTGAAATGCAGACGAACAATACCATTCTTGTTTTTCGCGTACATCGCACCCTCAGCCAAATGCTCTTCGAAAGCAGTGCGAACTCCCTTATCATTTTTATGGAACTGTATCAAACCCTTTGGCAAGAATCCATAATTTAATCCATTCTGTTCAAGCAACGCGTCTAAGATATTAGTATAACGCTTCTCTGTGATAAGACGCATAATATTCTTTCCGTCGTTCTTCAAGCAAACCTTATTAAGCTGCTCGTAAAAAGCAAACTTCTGGATCTCACTTATAAACTTCTGCTCAAAATCAGTTTGAGGCTCCCCTCCTCTATCTCTGAATGCAAACAAATCCTTAAACATTCGGCTTGCAGCACCAGACGCAGGAGTAAATTTCAACACATCGTGACCGGCAGCCAAGTAGTCGCGCCAAACAGAGATGTACTTGTCCTTGTCTTTATCTGACAAATGCAAGATACCATCCTCAACTGTGGCAGCACACACAACCTTCAAAAATGGGAAACCTTTCTTGAAACATTCCAATTGCTCTGAAAGTTTCTCTTCTGAAATTCCCATTTGCTTCAGCAAATCCAAATCATCCTGTGTCATATCCTAAATTTTTGTGTATCCTTAATCTTTGTCCTAAAATTAAACCTATTTCACGAACATTGCAAAGGTACAAGAGAAAAAGATAATAAAAAAGTTTTCACACCCAAATAATCTATGCTACTCAACAACTTTTAACATTTTTTAAAACAAAAACAAGCACCCCTATTCCCATAGAAATGCTTGGATAATTAATCACATAAAACGAACTGAAATATTACTACTTAATCTTGTCTTACAAAAGACGGTGCGAATATAAGCATTATTTCAATTCGACATTCAAGTTTTTTGTATAAAAATTGATTTTATGTTATATTTGCACACATAATACAAGAATAAACAGACGTGACACGACATTTATACAGAATTTTTCTTTTCTTGGCCATATTCATGGATATGTGCATAAGTGCATCTGCTCAAAAAACGGACGGTTCGATCAACAGTTCGTTAGACACTGTCTTCACATGGTTTAGAAATGAGAACTTCCCTACTCTGAAATTTGGAACACTCAAAATGGAAAATTATAGTGCGAGTTTGAAGGACTCCCTTATCCAAATTTCATTAAGCAAACCTTTCAAAAATGTCAATTACAGAGAGGATGCGATCAGGGCTCTCAAAGACAGCATCAGCAAGTATCTTCCTGCCCCTTATACTAATTTCGACGTCGAACTCTACATCTCATCAAGAAACATATATGATTATGTGCCGAATAGTATGCGAAAGGAGACCAAAAAAGACAATTCGCGCATACTACACCTAAAAAACAGAGATGAGAACGAACCTAAAAATGTAGTGACTAAAGTTGGTTCACCATGCACTCCTTCCGCTGGTTTACAGGGCAGAAACGTTGCTCTTTGGGCTAGCCACGGATACTATTTCGAACCGTCGCAAAACCTATGGATTCTTCAGCGTCCTCGTCTGTTTGGAATCTCAGAGGACACCTATACGCCATCCATCGTTTTACCATATCTGATTCCTATGCTTGAGAACGCAGGTGCCAATGTGTTCTACCCAAGAGAAAGGGATGTGCAGAAGAATGAGGTGATTGTCGACTACGAAACAGCAAAGGAGTCGGAATACGTCGAGGAGAACGCGCGTCGTGCCAAATGGCAATACCCTGAGGCTGACAGAAAAACAGACACTACCGGATACGCTCAAAAGAAAAAGATATACCGACATGGGGATAATCCTTTTGCCGACGGTTCATATCGAGTGATCCGTTCACATCCGAGTGGTTCAGCTTACACTGATTGGATTCCTGAAATTCCAGAGGAGGGCGAATATGCCGTCTACATATCTTATAAGAGTCTGCCAAAGAGCACGAATGAGGCTCACTACACAGTTTACCACACAGGTGGCGAATCTGAGTTTATTGTAGACCAGACTATGGGTGGCGGCACATGGATCTACCTCGGAACATTCAAATTCAAGGGCGGTTCTAATCCGGAGATCGGAAAAGTGCGTTTGACAAGCCAAAGTGAAGAGAAAGGAAAACTCATCACTGCCGACGCGGTAAAGTTCGGAGGCGGTGTCGGTTGCGTGGAGAGAAGCATCGCTCCAGTTGAGGGTTCTCCAGAACCTTTCTACTATACAAGTGAAAAGCCAAAATATCTTGAGTGCGCTCGCTACTGGCTACAGATGGCAGGATTCTCCGACAGTGTTTACTGCGGACAGAGCAACGAATACAAGACAGATTATATGAGCCGTGCGATCTGGGTAAACGCGTTATCTGGAGGCTCACACCTTAATACAAAGACAAAGGGTAAGAAAATTCCTATCGATTTGGCTCTTGCTCTCCATACCGACGCAGGTATCGACTCATTGACCATCGGAACATTGGCAATCTTCCTTACAAGCGACATGGGTAAGACTGAGTACCCTACCGGTCTTTCCCGTATGGCATCACGAGACTTCGCCGACATGGTGCAGACACAGGTGGTGGATGATATCAAGAAGTTGTATTGTCCGGACTGGCACAACCGTGGTTTGAGAGACGAGGCATACTACGAAGCAAGAGTGCCCGAAGTGCCGACTATGCTTCTTGAACTGTTGTCGCACCAGAACTTTGAGGATATGAAGTATGCCCACGATCCTGAGTTTAAGTTTACAGTGGCACGTTCAATCTACAAGGCAGCGATGAAATTCATAGCCGGAATCAACAATATCGAAGACTATGAGTTCACTCCACTTGCACCGTCGCATTTCGCAATCGATTTCAACGGCGATAAGATAAGCCTCTCTTGGCAACCTACCAAAGACTCGCTTGAGCCTTCTGTCAAAACAGACGGATACATTCTCTACACCGCTATCGGAGACAACGGATTCAACAACGGAGTCTATTTGGAAGAGAATAAATATTCAATGGAGTTGCAAAAAGATTCCATCTACAGATTCAAAGTGACAGCTGTCAACCGAGGAGGAGAAAGTTTCCCTACTGAGATTCTCTCTGCCAGCATCGCATCGAAAGAGAAAGGAAGAGTGTTGATCGTTAACGGATTCAACCGCGTCTCTGGTCCGGAATTCTACGAAGACTCATTGATGGGTGGATTCATCGACAGCAACGATCCCGGAGTCCCATACATCAGAGACATATCTAAGACAGGTAGCCAGACGGATTTCAAGAAAGGTTCGCCATACATTTCCAACGACCAAGCAGGATTCGGAGCCTGCGATAAAAACTTGGAAGGCCAGATCATAGCAGGAAACACATTCAACTATCCATATATCCACGGAAAAGCGTTGCACTCGTTAGGATTCAGTTTTGTTTCCATGAGCGACGAGGCTTTTGAGAGCCACAGCAATGTAGACAGGACTCATTACTGTATGGTGGATTATATCCTTGGAATGGAGAAAGAGACGAAGTGTGGAATGCAGAAACGCTACAACGTGTTCAACTTCCCTACCCGCAAGAAGATTTCAAAATATCTGTTGTCGGGAGGAAACCTATTTGTGTCGGGAGCCTATTTGATGTCGGAATTGGAATTGACAAAGATTGAGTATCCTTCCGTTGCAAAATTCGCTCACGAAGTGTTAGGAGCCAAACTTAAATCTGCAACTGCTGAAGACGGCATGCAGTTAAGCCAAATTCAAAGCTCTTTCAGCATCAAAAACGATTTCAAACACAGCTATAAGTTCAACCACGGACCAAGCGATCGCCAATACACAGTAGCGTCGCCTAATATTCTCGACAAGGGCAACGCAAACGCATTTGTTGTGTTCAGATACCTTGAGAACGGAGAGCCTGCAGCTGTCGGACAGAAAGGAAAACTCAACACACTCATCAGCGCCGTACCGTTTGAAAGCATCGACGAGGATGAGCAGGAAACATTCATGAAAGAGCTCGCCACATTCTTTGGACTGATTGGAGACAAAAACAAAACTGCCAATTCAAAATCAGCAGCTAAGAAATCAAATCAGGCAAAGAAGAAGCCAGCGGCAAAGAAAACAACTCAAAAGAAAACGACAAAGTAAGAATAATGAAGATATATGTATATACAGAATTTGTAGACGAGAGTGTCGGAAGCAGATTCAACGGAAAAACCACTGCAGACGCAGACTACATACTACTTGACAAAGTAGACAATCCTGAGCATATCCTTGGCAGCAGCCGTTCGGTGTGGCAGGTGTCACAGGCATTGAAGAAAGCCGACTTCAACGATGACGACTATTTGATGCTAATCACTAAGAATGTGGATTGCAAGATGATCAACGGAGGAGAAGCAGAATTCGCCTACTCCGCAGCATACACTGGTCGCACTTGCATCTACTCTAATTACATGACCATCTCCGACGGTGAGGCACACAACACTCCAGTCATCGCTCCACAAATAGGAAGCGTGAGAGAGGATTTCAACATGGGCAGCATCGTGCTTTACAAAGCCTCTGAATGGGTGAAAGCAAGCGAGAAGATGGCTGACGACTACGACTACGCAGCCTACTATTTCATGCGTCTGATGCTTTGTCAGAATGGCGACACTTACCATATCCGCCAAACTTTGTATCAGGAGAGCGAGTTTGACAGCCGTAGTGCAGAGGATAAGCAGTTCGACTACGTCAATCCAAACAACGAGCTTAAACAGCTTGAGATGCAGCGTGCTTATCTTGAGTATGCAAAACTTGCGGGAACATACGTCGACTTTGAGAAAACAAACAGAGTCAAGATCGAGACATCTGACTATGCTGACAACTATAAATTCAAAGTAACTGTGGTCATTCCGGTAAGAAACCGAGAGAAGACTATTGAAGATGCTGTCAACTCAGCACTAAATCAGAAGTTGAGAGACGGAAAAGTCAATGTCATCGTAGTGGATAATTTCTCTACAGACAAGACAACAGACAAGCTCATCAAGCTTGCCAACAAGAACAACCGTCTCTACCATATATTCCCGTCGCGCACAGATCTTGGAATCGGCGGATGCTGGATGGAGGCAGTACGTCATGAGGCATGTGGACTTTATTGCGTCCAGCTCGACAGTGACGACGTCTACCAGGATGAGAACACATTGCAGAAAATTGTAGACACATTCGAGAAAGAGAAGTGCGCAATGGTGATCGGCTCATACTCGTTGACTGACTTCGACCTCAACCCTATCCCACCAGGATTGATCGCCCACAAAGAGTGGACAGACAAAGAGGGACCGAACAACGCAGTCCGCATCAACGGATTGGGTGCTCCGCGTGCCTTCTTCACTCCTGTGCTTGTGGAGATTCCTATTCCTAACGCAAGCTACGGAGAGGATTACGCAGTGGGATTGCAGATGTCGAAGAAATACAGAATCGGAAGAATATATGACAGTCTATACTGTTGCCGCCGATGGGGAGGAAATTCCGATTCTTCGTTGTCGGTTGAGAAAATCAACGCAAACAACAACTACAAGGATTCTATCCGCACAATCGAAATGTTGTCAAGAGGGTTTAACAAATAATAAGGTCAGGACATGGAAATAGAAAACATCAACATATCGCTAATATTCTACGCTGCATTCCGCAACCAGGCGTGTGAAGACAAGTTCCAGGAACTGATCAAAGAGGTCAATCTATCATCCGACTTGATGATAGGAGGCAAACTGTATTGTGGAAATTTCACATCCACAATCATCAAGCTTGACTTCCCTAATTTCAACTCCGACAGAAAGAGAAAAAACAACATCATATACGTCGACCGTGACTGCACTGCCAACGAGAAGATGAACGGCAGTTTGATCGACGCCGTGCTTAGCTCACCTGAGGCAGAATACGTGAAAGGCAACAAACCAGAGAGCCGACACTACGCAATCTTCTTCAGCCGACTTGTGGACTATAATATCCACCCAAGCGAGCTATCTGAATTGGTACGTGTGATGGTGGAGACCGACGCAATGGTGACATACTCCGACTATAACAAAGTGGTGAACGGACGCAGAATCAGAATGCGTCTTGCCAATCCGACGACGGGAATGTCCGTCTACGACAGAGACTTCGGTACCGTCTACGGAATCAACTGCGAGAAATACGACGCTTATCAGAAAGAGTTCGGATTCATGCAGCTCGACAGAATGATCTTCAACAACTCATTCAACAAACGTGGTGAGATAGTACATATCTGCGATGCTCTTTACGACGAGGTTTACTTGCCAGGCTACGAAAGCATCATAAACAATGAGAAAGGCACAGCGTCACAGCTTGCAAGTTTCGCTATGGATCTCCACTTCGACATGTCACGTATGAACGCAACAATTCCGTCGGACCAGATTAAAGAAACGGAGAGCATAGCCCAGATTGTGGAGAAAGAAGAGAAGCCTAAAGTGCTTGTCCTTCTGCTTGGCGACGAGTGTACAAAAGACGATGACGAGTTGAATATCCACCGTTATGAGCAAAAGACTAAGATTGCTGTTGAACTGAAGAGATATTATGGTGAGGATGCAGTCGACGTGAGATTGAAGGAGCCTCATTTTGTTTACACTGGCTACCCTACTTGCGAGACAGAATATAACCTTCCTCTTGATTTGGTTGGCTTGGCTGACGTCGTAATCGAAATCCAATACAACACCTTGATCAAGGCAGCAGACATCCGCTACATCGTGAAGCGTATGGCTGAGACAAAGGCAGGAATGGTGCTTTCCATCCATCCCGATATGGAGTTGTTCTCCAAAGCCGACGCAATGCATCTTGGCGAAGCAATGCCACAGTGTTGCTTGAGCGGACTCTACCGGTTCGTCGACAGAGCATTCGCAAAGACCGCATTCATGGACTCAAGACTCCGCTTCACTACAGCAATGCCACGCTACGAGAATTTCCTAAATATGGCACAGAATCACAAGACAGTGGTACTACAGAAATACATCTCGACAGAAAGTGCAAAGATGGACGACAAAATGAATTTCATCCACGCAGCTGAACTTCAGTTAAGACGTGAGACAGAAGAGGCTGCACTGCTTGAGAGAGAGATGTTCCACCGTCAAATGTTAATGAAATAACGAAGACGAAAACGAAAACTGAGACGAAGACATGAGCGAAATTCAGAAGACAGTTTACGACAAGCTTATTCCAGCAAACGAATCTCTTGAGGTTTTGACCAAAACATTCATTGTCGACGGATACAAGGTTGTGGCACAACACAATCCAGCGAGAGCAGTGTCGTCGGGAGCAAAGTTGGACAAAGCCACTATCGCAAAACGCAAATGCTTTCTTTGCGCAGAAAACCGACCTGTGGATCAGCCAAGCGTTGGATATAACGAGAATTTTGAGATATTGAAGAATCCATTCCCGATTTTAAAAAAACATCTCACAATTCCACTTTTACGTCACGAGCGTCAGGAGATTCTTCCTAATTTCGCCACAATGCTTGATTTGAGCAAAGATCTTCCAGATTTCACCCTACTCTACAATGGGCCAAAGTGTGGAGCATCTGCGCCAGACCACATGCATTTCCAGGCATCTCAGTATGGACTCACTCCACTTGACGAGAAACCATTGTCGGAGTTTGAGATCGTCGACGGAGAAATCAAAAACTTCGGCAGAAAATGTTACGTGTTTGAAGGCATAGACAAACAAACCATCTGCAAACAATTCGAAACCTTATATAACAAGTTGGAAATCAAAGACGACGAATGGGAACCAAGAATGAACGTGGTGGCTCACTACATCACGTCGGCAGCAACTTGGAACGTATGGGTGTTTGCAAGAGACAAGCACCGTCCTTCTTATTACGAACAGGGACGAATGATCAGCCCAGGTGTGATTGATATGGAAGGAATTTTGGTTTTTCCAAAGCCAGATGATTTCGCAGACGTCGACGAGGCAATGATACGTCAGATATATAAAGAAGTGTCATTATAAATGCTAAATAAATAATTATGATTAAGTTATCTCATTTTTTAACAACAGCTATTTTAACATCCATGGCTATACTATCTACTGGATGCAGCCAATCAAACTCGACAAATTCATCAAACAAAACTTTTGATGCAAACGACGAACATATTTCAATCAGCGGACGAGTTGTAAATGAAAACGGAAAAGCCCAATGGTCATATCCAGGTGTAAAGATTTCTACCAGATTCAAAGGATCTAAGATCACGATGATGGCAAAGCCAAATTGCGGATATTTCTGGGTGGAAGGAGACGGAATTGAGCGAAGAAAGATCGAAATTCCAGAAACAGGAAAAGTGGTTTTGGCAGACAGTCTTGATAAAAACGTGGAAAGAAATATCAAACTTGTTTACTGCGACGAAGGACACGAATTACAGCCAGAATTCTATGGTTTTGCCACAGATGGAGAGCTGATTAAATCAGATGCTTCAGAGAAGAAAACAAAGTTCTATTTTATCGGCAATTCCATCACTTGCGGATATGGTGTGGATGGAGACAGAAGCCAGACATTCAACTATGCAACTGAAGATTTCACCAAGACCTTCGCCTACCAGATTTCGGAAAAATACAACGCTGAATATATAGTGTTTGCAAAATCAGGTTATGGAATGTACCGTAATTATGGCGATGTGAAAGAAGGAAGTGCCGTCAACATGAGCACACTCTACGACTATACCCTATTCACTGACACCACTTACAAATGGGATCACAGCAGTGTCAACGCTGACGTTGTATTCATTAACCTTGGTACAAACGATACTAGTTTGGACAACTATGATTTGCAGAAATTCAGAGCAGCAGCAAAGAAATTTGTGGCAAGAGTCAGAGAGACCAATCCACAGAGCAAACTTGTGTTGGTGACAGGTCCGATGATGCACGACAAAGCATTGTCAGACGTAATGATGACACTTGACGAGATAGCCTTTGAGATGGTCAAGAGTGGAGACGACAAAGTGTTCCGCTTCAACTTCACGCCAGACGACGGCAAATTCGGTTGGGGTACAGACTGGCATCCAAGTGCAGAGAAGCAGAACGACATGACGAAGGAGCTATTGGAGTTCATGGAAAAGCATAAGATTGTTGAATAAATATCAGGCTATTATCATATTATACCTAAATCCCATATTTTTCTAAAAATGTGGGATTTTTTTATTTTTCAATAGAAAATTCATGGTTTCAATCATTTTTCATACGGACAAATAATAATTGATTTTTCATATTTTCTATATTTACAGAGGCAATGGGGAAAAATAAGTTTAACTAAAAATAATACTATGAAATTTGCGAAATTTGGATGTTTGATGGCATTAGTCACCACCCCGCTTATTTTACAAGCAGAATCTTTAGACGTCAAACGTATTGAGATCGAGAAAGAAAGATCTGTCGACTTCATGAGTTGTGATGGAATCGGCGAAAACGGTTTGATTCTGACGACAAAGGAAGACAACAACCAGAAAGGCACAAAAAAAGGTCACGAAAAATGGACCTTTACAAAGTATGACACACTTCTAAACAAAGTGTCGAGCGTAGACGCAGAAGTCAATCCAGACAACAGCATCATTGGATCTTCTTACAGATACAACAAACAATTCACAAAAGATAATAATCTCTACTACATTTCTGTAGAGAAAAATGGTGAATATGAGATAGTCATTGTCGACGGAGAGACTATGAAAACGTCTACTTTAACTGGCGATTTTGGAAAGAAAAGCGATATCAGTTTTAGCCGAGTAATGGGAGATTACGTCTACTTTACAGGCACACAAAAAGACCTGCCTTTTGTATATACAGTTAACACAAAGAGCGGTGCAGGCAAGATGTCGAATATCTCCGTAGCAAACAAGAAACGTTTCTCAATCATGTCTTTCGAATCTGATGACGAGCAAAATGAAGTTCATTTGTTTATCAAGGAAAAGCAAGAGAATGTTTATGTCATGAAATTATATGTATTTGCAGACGGTGCTCTTACAAACGAAATGACTCTCGCTCCTGATGCGGAAGACAAATATACTGCGACTGCATTCGCATCTAAAATGTCAGATGGCAGCTACGTAATCTCAGGAACATACTCCAAGAAAGATGGAAAAGGAACACAAAACTCTATTGGAGTATTTTTGAAGAAGGTAGAGAACGGAAAATCTGTTTATTCTACTTACGTCAACTATCTGGACTTAAAAAACTTTACCTCTTATATGACAGAGCGTAAACAGAAGAGAGTCGAGAAAAAGAAAGAGAAGAAAGAAGAGAAAGGAGACGAATATACTATCAACTACAATATGTTGCCATATAAGATAATCGAAGAAAATGGCAAATACATGTTAGTTGGAGAAGCATACTACCCTACTTATGTAATGCAACCATACACACAGGTTATGTCAAACGGTCAGGGAGGCACATACACCGTCACTAACTATCGAATGGTGTTTGACGGATATTTTTATACACACTACTTCGTGTTAGCGTTCGACCAGCAAGGTCAGATGGTATGGAGCAATTCTGCACCATTGGAAGTGCTAAAGAGTTGGTATGTTCACCGTCATCTTTCTCTAAATAAGAAGTCTGATGCTTTGGAAATATTCTATCCATCATTCGGACACATGAACCACGTCTCATACAACTATAACGGAGAAGAAACGTTGAAAGAAGAAGTTAAGTACGTCGAAGATGACGTGAAATTGAAAAGATATGCAGGTCTTGACACTCAATTCTGGTACGGCAACACCTTCCTGTCGTCTGGTTTATTGAAGATAAAAGACGATGATGGCAAACGTAAAATCTACAGCATAAACCGAGTAAAATGCGGTAAATAATCGCCAAATATCAGTTCAAAATTAAAATCCACATTTCTCGCAAGAGAGATGTGGATTTAATATTTCTTCATTGACAGGAATCCCCACCAAGCCCAATGCTTTCGTTTCTTCAAATAATATGGATTAAACTGATGGCAATAAGCCTCTCGTTCAAATGAAATGCGACGGTAGGCAACGTGGGAATTACGGAACTTAATCAGCCACACCAACCATTCAATCACATACCATAGATAAAACGGAATGAACAGCATCTCCTTCATCTGTGCGGAATGAATCGACTCATGGTTGATAAGCACAGTATTGACTTTAGCCTCCTTACGCACAAAAAGCAGCGTAAAAAGGTTGATGGCGGCAAAGCCCTTCGTCGGCAGAATACTGTTTTTGATTATCAACATACGCGTCTACAAAATAAACCCGCAATCTTTGCAGATAGGATTTACAATCTCATTTCTCGCAAAAGCCTGCTTCATCTCCACAGCTTCCTGACAATTAATTATATCATCCAAAGGAGTTGTAAAGACGTTACCCAATACCATATCACCGTTTGCATCCAAACAACATGGCACAACACTTCCGTCGCAAAGAATAGCTATATGATCACGCAACGCATAGCACTTCTTGTGTTGCAAATCCAATTTCTTTTGCCCTGGCCACGAAAATCTCGCCGCATTCTGCAAGAATATATGATCCTGAATCTTCACATTGCGCGACGTCGTATCCTCAATCTGCGTAGAAAAATACGAATTGATAGCATCCTTACAATAATCATTGAAATCGGAAGCACCGTCGGCACCATTATTCCAAAGACGGAAACTGAAATATGTATCTTCGGAATATTTTTTGGCAAACGAAAAGACGTTATTCATCTTATCCTTCCATTGCTCCGACGGAATATTCTCCGCATACGCATGAATAGAGACGTTGCACTGACGCACCAACTTATCCGAAAACACCTGCTCTACCTTCTCAAGCATCGAACCATTAGTGGTAAGATTCACATGGAAACCCTGTTCAGCGGCCATCTTCACCAATTCACAAAATTGTGGATGAAGAGTAGGTTCGCCTAAGACATGAAGATAGATATATTCAGTATAGGGGCGGATATAAAAAAGTATCGCCGAAAATTCTTCCGGCGACATAAACTTTTTCTTTCTCTGAGAAGACTGACAGAAACTACATTTGAAATTGCAGACGTTAGTCAACTCTATGTAGATTTTTTTGAATCTCAACTCTTAACTATTATGGATTGTACTCCAAGATACCAGTGTTGTAACGAGAACGTAGAGCCTTGATATACTGGAATTTATAACCGATTGTTGCCATAAACACCATATTCTGGCAAGAAGTGAAACCTCTTTGAGCACCGATCTGCCAATACAAACCATTGATTGGATCTTTCATCATCTCATACATAACCTTAACAGACAAACCGTAGTCGAACTGGTCTGGAATCCAATCCTTAGTCTGCTCGATATCTGCATACCAGTTTTCCTTAAATACAGACTCATCAGCGAAAGTACCCTCATCCAAAGTCTTGCCTCCAACATATCCTGTGACATACATACCAAGACTTGGAACGATTCTACCAGGACCCTTATAAATAGAGTACATAACATCGATAGGAAGTTTGAAACCTACAGCGCCAACCTTTACATCTTTAGCGACTCCAGGTTTACCTGAATCTTTTGATCCACCCAAGTCAATACCAAGTTCCTCACCAAGAGCACCCAATAGATCGTCAAGATTAAGGTCACCAAGATCAATTTCAAAATCACCGAAATCTAATTCGTCTGAAAAGTCATCAAGACCTGAAGTCTGGCCCTTAGATGCTCCAAAAGGAAGAGACTTAAGCTTTGTACCTTCAGAACAGATCATGAAACCTGGCTGAATACTCCATTTTGAGTTGAGCTGAATTTCCGCTACAGCACCTGCATGGAACCCATGTTTGAAAGAAGTACCGTAAGCGTCATTGAAATCACCGTTCCACTTAGACATATTGTAGCCCGCCTGCAAGCCCATTCGCACCTTAACATCAGGCTCTGCAAATATATTTAATGCTGAAACCAGCATTACAATCGAGATTAAAATCCTTTTCATCCTTAATAAATTGATACTTATTTGTGCAAATGTATTTATATTTTCTTTTTCTGCAAAATTTCTCTCCATTAATGTTATGAACAATTTAAAATAAAAAAAGACGGCCGTATGACCGTCTTTAATAATTATAAGTTTTTTCAGATTAGAATCTGAACTGGAACTTAGCTGAGATACCAGGAGTAGCGTGATCTAGCCAATCACCTTCCCATTCGATACCAGCACCGATAGCATCGTTGAAATACCAAGTACCACCAGCGTACATACCAAACACTCCATTAACATGATTTTCCCAAGCATCCTTTCTGTATGCATGGTGATTAGCACATGGATCATAATAATCATCACCAGTAGGAATACTTAATGCGACTCCACCATCAAATCCCATATAAGTGTCAAGTTTCTTCAAGAACTGGAAATGGAATGCAGAACGAACAACTATCAAATGCTCCATCAAACCACAATTGACATTCATACCAGCAGGTGCATGACGCTCCCACCACAAATCATTATAGCCACAGATACCATACTGGAAACCAAGATCAATACCACCATTGTTACCAAACTTGCTTGTATTGATAAAACCGCTTGCAAGACCAACAGCACCGTCAACAGTAAGCATTGGCATTACCGCTCTATGATCTGCATTATTAGACCAACCAGGAGCTCCGATACCAACACCAAGCTTGAATCCATCAACCATTGTCATACCAGTAGCGCGCTGGTTTCCAGCGTTAGCTGACAAAAAAGACATAGCAGCAAGTGCAAAAGCAATAACTTTTTTCATTTCCTTTTTCCTTTAATGATTAATTTTCCGCAAATGTACAACATTTTTGTATTAAGGAAGGTCAATTAATGTTAAAAAACATTTTTGTATGGATTTTTTTGTCATTTCCAAACATTACAACAATCAAACTATACATTTAGTACTTATTGTACTTAGCAACGTAAGTTTTAAGCAAAGAATAATCATAAACAAACAATTGGATTAGCATAAAATAAGACATATTTATATTATAACATCGACATTCAATTTAATTTTAACAAAAAGAGAACCATTTTAAGTGAGTTTTTCTAAAAAAATAGTCTTTCATATCTTATATTTTTATATATTTGCATTCGCTTTTTTGCACTATCATACAAATTTGACAGCAAAAAGGCGAGTTAACAGAAAGTAATAATATTTAATATGAATATCGAAAAGAAAGTAATTGATGAAGTGAGCTTGCAGCTAACACTTAGCATCAATGAGGAAGATTACAAGGGAAGAGTTGACAATGCTCTTCGTTCATACCGTCAGAAAGCTAGTATCCCAGGTTTCCGTCCTGGTAAGGCTCCAGCATCGTTGATCGACAAGATGTACCGCAAGAGTGCAATGGCAGAAGAGGTTAACAAGTTGGTTCCTGAAATGCTATCTAACTACATCAACGAGAACAAGCTTCGCGTACTTGGCGAGCCAATCTTGGCTGAAGGTCAGGAGTTGCTAGACTTCGAGAAGGATGTAAACTACACTCTTACTTTCGACGTTGCTTTGATTCCAGAGTACAAGGTAGCTCTTGACAAGAACATCAAGGTAGCTCAGTACGACATCACAGTTGACGACAAGATGATCGACGAGACAATCAAGTCTTACGCTTCTCGTTACGGTTCATACTCAGAGGGTGACGTAGTTACAGAGAACGATATCGTAAAGGCAACAGTTGTTGAGCTTGAGAACGGTAAGGAGAAGGAAGGTGGCGTTAAGGTAGAAGAGGCTATCCTTTCACCAAAATATTTGAAGGATGAGGATCAGAAGAAGTTGTTCATCGGTGCAAAGAAGGGTGCTAAGCTTAACATCTCATTGAAGGCATCTATGGCTGGCAACGAGGCTGAGATCGCATCATTCTTGAAGATCAAGAAGGAAGACGTTGCTAAAGTAAACGACGAGCTTTCACTTGAGATCACTTCAATCTCTCACTACACAGAGGCTGAGGTTAATCAGGAGTTGTTCGACAAGGCTCTTGGCGAGGGAACTGTTAAGAACGAGGCTGAGTTCAGAGCTAAGATCAAGGAGGAGCTTCAGGGTTCTCTAGTTGCTGACAGCGACTACAAGCTTGGTCTTGACGTTAAGGACGCTATCCTTGCTAAGATCAAGGATCAGAAGTTCCCAGACGCTATCTTCAAGAGATTCTTGAAGCTTAACAACAAGGAGCAGGCTGACAAGTTGTCTGACGAGGATTTCGACAAGTCATACGCTAACGAGATCGACGAGATGAAGTGGATGCTTTACAAGGACGCTGTTCTTGTTGAGAACAAGGCTAAGATCGAGCAGGCAGACGTTATCGCATTCTGCAAGAAGGTTGCTAAGGCTCAGTTCGCTCAGTACGGTATGGTTGCAGTTCCAGACGATGTATTGGAGAACTACGCTAAGGAGATGATGAAGAATCAGCAGCAGAGCCAGCAGATCGTTGAGAATATCAAGAACGAGAAGTTCATCGAGATCGCTAAGGCAAACATCTCTATGGAGAAGAAGGCTATCTCTTTGGATGACTTCAGCAAGATGTTCCAGAACCAGTAATCTGACAATAAAATCAGACTATATAAGAGACGTCGCGACAACGACGTCTCTTTTTTATCTTTTATGTAAAGTATCCCTACCCTATTAAAACGATTAGTGACTTAAGGCAAATAACCTTTCGATTTTTATGTCGCATAGCACATATAAGCAGATTTTTTAGATACAAACGCTATCATAAATTATAACATTTGTTCGTTTTTTTGGTACAAAATGCCAGTTTTGGAAAAAAGTTTAGTTTGGGATAAAAAAAATGCTCGCTTTTGTTGGAAATTGATATTTTATTTCTTTAAGTTTGCATATAAGGAAAAAAGAAAGAAAAATGAAGAACGATTTCAGAAAATTTGCAGTTGGACATTTAGGTATGAACGGTCTTGCATTGGACCAGTACACATCTCAAATTTCAAATAGCTATATATCGCCAAGTATTTTGGAGGAGCGTCAGCTTAACGTAACTCAGATGGATGTATTCTCACGTCTAATGATGGACAGAATCATCTTCTTGGGCGACCAGATCGACTCATATACAGCAAACGTTGTTCAGGCTCAGCTTCTATATCTTGAGTCGGCAAACCCAGGCAAGGATATCTCAATATATTTAAATTCACCTGGAGGCTCAGTATACGACGGATTGGGAATCTACGACACAATGCAGTTTATATCATCAGACGTGTCGACAATCTGCACTGGCCTTGCAGCATCAATGGCATCCGTTTTGTTAGTGTCAGGAGCTAAAGGCAAGAGATATGCGTTGAAGCACTCACGCGTGATGATCCACCAGCCAATGGGAGGAGCTCAGGGTCAGGCTTCTGATATCGAGATCACAGCTCGCGAGATTTTGAAATTGAAGCAGGAGCTATACACAATCATCGCAGACCACTCAGGCCAGACATTCGATAAGGTTTGGGCTGATTCCGACCGAGATTGCTGGATGACAGCAGAAGAGGCCAAGGAATATGGTATGATCGATGAGGTATTAGTGAAGATGAAGTAAAATATGGCAGGACATAGTACTGATAGATGTAGTTTTTGTGGCCGCACATCCAAAGAGTGCAACGTGCTACTTGAAGGATTAAGCGGAAAGATCTGCGACGTGTGTGTGCAGCAGGCATATACAATGTTGCCAAATCTTACAGCAGAAAGCAAAGGAAAAAACAAATCCGGATTCGACGCGAAGCTCCCAACACCAAAGGAGATTGTCGAATATATGGATCAATACGTAATCGGTCAGGACACTGCAAAAAAGGTATTGTCGGTAGCCGTTTACAACCACTATAAGCGCTTAAAGCAAGATATAGAAGACGACGGTGTTGAGATCGAAAAATCCAACATCATCATGGTCGGACCTACAGGTACAGGTAAGACATTGCTCGCCCGCACCATAGCCAAACTACTTAACGTTCCGTTCACCATCGTCGACGCCACTGTATTTACAGAGGCAGGTTATGTAGGTGAAGATATCGAAAGTATCTTGACACGTCTGCTTCAGGTGTCAGACTATGATGTGGAGTCGGCACAGAGAGGTATCGTCTTCATTGATGAGATAGATAAGATTGCAAGAAAAGGAGATAATCCGTCAATCACACGTGATGTAAGCGGAGAAGGTGTACAGCAGGGATTGCTAAAATTGTTGGAGGGTTCGATTGTGAACGTGCCACCACAGGGAGGAAGAAAGCATCCTGATCAGAAGATGATCCAAGTAGACACAAAGAATATCCTATTTATTTGTGGCGGAGCATTCGACGGCATCGAAAGAAAGATCGCCATGAGAATGAACACAAAAGCAGTAGGATACAGCGTGGCAAGAGGAAAGAACGCTCAGATCTCATTAGACGATATCATACAATATGTATCGCCACATGATTTGAAGTCGTTCGGACTTATTCCAGAGATCATCGGACGTCTGCCATTGCTGACACATCTCGACAAGTTGGATTCAGCAGCATTGAGAAGAATCCTTGTTGAGCCAAAGAACTCCATCATCAAGCAGTACATCAAACTGATGGAAATGGACGGAGTAACGCTTTCATTCACTGACGAAACACTTGATTTGATTGTAGAGAAGACAGTGGAATGCAAACTTGGAGCTCGAGGATTAAGATCAATCGTGGAGATGATCATGACAGACGTAATGTTTGAGACACCGTCGAAGAAAGTCAAGAGCGTAGAGATCACAAAAGACTATGCACTCAAAAAGCTTGAGAATCTAAGTTTGACAGCAGAATCATAAATTTCATTTGAGAATACGAAAATGAGGTTGAAAGAATTTTGCGTTTGTGTAATTTAGCATTAAATTTGGAGATATGATGACAAAGGAAGAATTACATAAGGAGCTTAAGTATCATTTTGGTTTCGACTCATTCAAGGGCAACCAAGAGGATATCATCATGAACGTACTTAGCGGTAATGACACATTCGTGTTGATGCCGACAGGTGGCGGCAAATCGTTGTGTTACCAATTGCCATCATTGATTATGGATGGCACAGCCATCGTAATATCTCCATTGATAGCGTTGATGAAGAA
>DCIP01000211.1 GCA_002317115.1 Candidatus Scybalocola fimicaballi | reverse complement strand
AATGCAGAAGACAAAAATACGCAAAAAAAGGAGACGCGATCATTCGCATCTCCTCATTTATCATTTTGCATTTAGCATTTCTAATCAATACTCGTCCCAGCTCTTGATCTTGATGTCCTCAAACTTCAACTCGCAGATTGAACGGATGAATGCACTCGCAAGACGAGCGTTTGTGATCAACGGAATGTTGAAGTCAATTGCTCCACGACGGATTGCATATCCATTCTCAATCTCACGCTGAGTATTGTTCTTAGGGATATTGATTACCAAATCGTACTCCTTGTTGTGGATCATCTCCATTACATTCTTCTTTGCATTTGGTTCGTCTGGCCAACCAACTGGTGTAGACTGGATTCCGTTCTCATACAAGAACTTGTATGTTCCGTATGTAGCGTAGATATCGAATCCGTTATCCTGAAGCATCTTACATGCATCAAGCAAATCTACCTTAGACTTAGTCTCTCCTGAAGAGATCATGACGTTCTTCTTAGGGATCTTGTATCCTACAGAAAGCAATGACTTCAACAATGCCTCTGACAAGTCGTCACCGATACATCCTACCTCACCTGTAGAACTCATGTCTACTCCGTGAACTGGATCGGCCTGTGCCAAACGTGCGTATGAGAACTGTGATGCTTTAACACCTACATAATCCAAATCAAATGCACTCTTCTCTGGCTTCTCTACCTTCTGGCCCAACATGATCTTTGTAGCCAACTCGATAAAGTTGATCTTCAATACCTTTGATACGAATGGGAAGCTTCGTGAAGAACGCAAGTTACACTCGATAACCTTGATCTCATTGTTCTTAGCCAAGAACTGGATGTTGAATGGACCAGAGATATGAAGTGCAGCTGCAATCTTACGTGCGATTGCCTTGATTCTACGTACTGTCTCAACGTAGATCTTCTGTGGTGGGAACTGAGTTGTGGCGTCACCTGAGTGAACTCCGGCAAACTCAATGTGCTCACTGATTGCATAAACTACGATCTCACCGTTCTGTGCTACTGCGTCGATCTCGATCTCCTTGCATCTCTCCATAAACTCAGAGATTACAACTGGATGCTTCTTAGATACGTTAGCTGCAAGCTTCAAGAAGTTCTCAAGCTGCGACTTGTCGTAGCAAACGTTCATTGCAGCTCCTGAAAGCACATATGATGGACGAACCAATACTGGGAATCCTACCTGATCAACGAATCCGTAGATATCCTCAAGGCTTGTCAACTCGCTCCAACGTGGCTGGTCAATGCCTAGCTCATCACACATTGAAGAGAACTTCTGACGATCCTCAGCACGGTCGATATCCACAGCCTGTGTACCCAGCAATGTCACACCTGCGTCTGACAATTTAACTGCAAGGTTGTTTGGAATCTGACCTCCAGTCGACACGATTACACCCTTAGGATTCTCCAACTCTAGGATATCCATTACGCGCTCAAAACTCAACTCATCAAAGTAAAGTCTGTCGCACATATCGTAGTCTGTAGAAACTGTCTCCGGGTTGTAGTTGATCATCACTGAACGAAGACCTTCCTTGCGGATAGTGTTAAGAGCGTTAACTCCACACCAGTCGAACTCTACTGATGATCCGATACGGTATGCACCTGAACCAAGTACAACTACTGACTTATGGTCACCAACATACTTAACATCGTTTGCTGTACCGCAATATGTTACATATAGATAATTTGTCTGTGCTGGATACTCAGCGGCAAGTGTATCGATCTGCTTAACAACTGGCACGATACCTTTGCTCTTTCTGTGTGCACGGACATTCAAAATTTCCTGCTCGATAACGTCGTTACCACACTTAGTAACTAGACGTGCAATCTGGAAGTCTGAGAATCCTAACTGCTTAGCACGAAGAAGGACATCATCAGACAACTCCTTCAATGAGTTGAATCCTGCAAGATCCTTCTCAAGGTTGATGATATTCTCAAGCTTCTGCAAGAACCACAAATCAATCTTTGTCAAATCGTGGATCTTCTGGATTGAGTAACCCTCGTGAAGAGCCTGAGCGATGTAGAAGATACGCTTATCAGTTGGCTGCGACAATGCTGCATCCAAGTCGTTTGACATCAAATCCTTGTTTGCAACGAATCCGTGCATTCCCTGACCGATCATACGTAGACCCTTCTGGATGCTCTCCTCGAATGTACGTCCGATAGCCATAATCTCACCTACTGACTTCATTGAAGAACCAAGCAAGCGGCTAACTCCCTGGAACTTACCAAGATCCCAACGAGGAATCTTACATACGATGTAGTCAAGTGCTGGCTCAAAGAATGCTGATGTCTCCTTTGTCACTGAGTTCTTCAACTCAGGCAAAGCATAACCCATACCCAACTTAGCAGCAACGAATGCAAGAGGATAACCTGTTGCCTTTGATGCCAAAGCTGACGAACGAGATAGACGAGCGTTAACCTCGATTACTCGGTAATCCTCGCTCTGTGGGTCGTATGCGTACTGCACATTACACTCACCGACGATTCCGATGTGGCGGATGATCTTGATTGCAGTCTCACGAAGTTTGTGATAATCCTTGTTTGAAAGTGTCTGCGACGGTGCGACTACGATAGACTCACCTGTGTGGATTCCAAGTGGGTCGAAGTTCTCCATATTACATACAGTAATACAGTTGTCGTACTTATCTCGTACAACCTCGTACTCAACCTCTTTCCATCCCTTCAATGACTTCTCTACCAACACCTGTGGTGAGTAAGAGAATGCCTTCTCAACAAGCACCTTCAACTCATCATCGTTGTTGCAGAAACCAGATCCTAGTCCACCAAGTGCGTAAGCTGCACGCACAATGACTGGATAACCTAGCATGTTTGCTGCCTTCAACGCGTGGTCAAGGTCTGTCACAGCCTCACTCTTAATATAGTTGACGTTGATCTCTGCCAACTTAGAGTTGAAGATCTCGCGGTCCTCTGTATCGATGATTGCCTGGACTGGTGTACCAAGCACCTCGATGTTATATTTCTTTAGAATGCCACTCTCGTAAAGAGCAACACCACAGTTCAACGCTGTCTGTCCACCGAACGACAAGAAGATTCCGTCTGGACGCTCCTTCTGGATAACTCTCTCTACGAACTCAGGAGTCACAGGCAAGAAGTAAACCTTGTCAGCAACACCCTCAGATGTCTGGACTGTAGCGATGTTTGGATTGATCAAAACTGTCTTGATTCCCTCTTCACGAAGTGCCTTCAAAGCCTGTGAACCAGAGTAGTCGAACTCTCCAGCCTCACCGATCTTCAACGCACCTGAACCAAGAAGCAATACCTTGTTGTACTTCTTAGGGCCTGTGAACTTACCCTCGTCGATGATGCTGACTGGCTTTGTGCTCTTCTGAGCCACCATGTCTACGAATGTATCGAAAAGGAATTCTGTGTCAGTCGGACCAGAGCAAGCCTCTGGGTGGAACTGAGCCGAGAAGAATGGTTTTGATTTGTGACGGATTCCCTCATTTGTACCGTCGTTCATATTAATGAACAATGGCTCCCAATCAGAAGGGATTGTATTATTATCAACGGCGAAACCGTGATTCTGCGAAGTGATATAAGCACGTGTGCTGCCTACCATGCTCACTGGCTGGTTGTGGCTACGGTGACCGTACTTCAATTTATATGTCTGAGCTCCTGCTGCGATTGAAAGCAACTGGTTACCCATACAGATACCAAAGATTGGCTTGCTGTTCTTCAATGCGACGCGGATATGCTCCACTGTCTTTCCACAAAGAGCAGGGTTACCAGGACCGTTAGAGATGAATAGTCCGTCGTACTCTAAAGTGTTGAAATCGTAGTCCCAAGGCACGCGAGTTAGGGTAACGTCACGCTTCAACAAACAACGGATAATATTATTCTTGACACCACAGTCGACCATCACGATCTTGTTCTTACCCTTACCGTAAGTGACAACCTCCTTGCAGCTAACCTTTGCAACAAGATTCTCCAAGTTAGGATCAACAAATGGAATGTCCTTATTCTCATCAGGGAAAACCAACTTACCCTTCATAGCACCCTTCTCACGAACGATCTTCGTAAGCTCTCGAGTGTCGATTCCACAGATACCAGGAACCTTCTCTGCCTTTAGCCAATCGCCTAAGCTCTTGACTGCGTTCCAATGACTGTAGCGATCTGAATAGTCGGAAATGATGATTGCAGATGCCTGAATTTTGTCAGATTCATAAAATTTGGAAATACCAAACTCGTCCTTTTCATCACTAGGAACACCGTAGTTTCCTACAAGAGGAAAAGTAACTGTTAGCAACTGGCCTGCGTAAGATGGGTCCGTCAAACTTTCTGGATAACCTACCATGGCTGTGGCGAAAACCACCTCACCAGAAACAGGAGCCTCGTAACCAAACGATTTTCCTTCAAAAACGGTACCATCTTCAAGCACCAAATTTAATGGTCTGTATGCGTGCATATTCTTTAATTTTTTTCAGTTCTTAAAAAATCGCACAAATTTCGTGATAATTTTTGATTATAGAAAGAGATTTTTGAAAAAATCCTAAAATTGTGGATAACGAGGTGGGGTTTCAACAAAATCTGCTAAAAAACATGATTTATATGCTGCGTTGAAACATAAAAAAAGACGGAGCTCATACCAAGCCCCGTCTTTCTATCTCTAAGCTTTAAGCTCTAAGCTCACTACTTCTTTTTCTTCTTCCCGTCTTCTTTCGTTTTTTCCTTTCTATCCACGAAAGAAGCCTTATAAAGATCTGGATTATTGATTATCTCCAACGCTTTCTTCACAACGTCGCTCTGAGTATTCATAATCTCATAATATTTGGCGTGTCCCCAAAGGTCGCTGGCGATCAATGCCTTCATATTAATCTTCATGTGCTCACGAGATCTATTGATCTGCTCCTCATCACGCTCAATCTTAGCATCGTCTGCCTGCTTCAACAACTCCTCCAACATATCATCAGAGACCACAAATTTCTTGTTGAACTCATCAAACGAGCCGTCTTTCTCATAGTCGTACTTGCCGTTTAGCTTCTCTCTGTTTCGCTCCACATATTTCAAGCAATACTTGTTGAGCAATCCTTTACCGACTAACTTTCTGTAGTAGACTGTATTATAAGTAGTGTCGAGCGGAACAAAGACGTCTGGCATGATACCTCCTCCTCCGTAGATTGTACGGTTCTTATATAGAGTGGTGTATTTCAACGAATCAGGGAACGAGATGCTATCCTCATGCATGTACTCTCCACGTGCCCATCTGTCGCTCAAATCCTTGGCGTAGTCTTTCTTGCCGTTCTTCTCATATGGCTTCTGCACACATCTTCCAGCAGGAGTATAATACTTGGCAATTGTAAGACGCATCTCACTTCCGTCCTGGAACTTGAATGGTTTCTGCACCAAACCTTTTCCGAATGTACGGCGGCCAACGATGACAGCTCTGTCAAGATCCTGCAATGCACCGGCTGTAATCTCCGACGCAGAAGCTGAATTCTCGTCGACCAAAATCACAAGCCGATTCTCGTGAGGTGCAGGAGATGTGACATTCTCACGGAACTGTCCCTCTTTTCTCTTCGACGGTGCCATCATAGCTCCTTCGCCATCGAAGTATCTGTCAGACGAACGATACTCCTGTCTTGGCTGGTGAACACCCTCTGTGTATACCACCATAGAATTCTCAGGAACGAACATAGAGACAAGATCCTTGGCTGTATTCAAGAATCCTCCACCATTGCCCTGAAGGTCGATGATCATATATTTCATTCCCTGCTTCGACAGTTTGTTGAACGCCTCAACATACTCGTCCATCGTTGTGCGAGCATAACGGTTGATCTTGATGTAACCCACCTCTTTATCAATCATATACGACGCGTCAACACTATACAATGGAATTTTATCTCGTGTGATTGTAAACTGCAATGGGGCAGGTTCTCCTCCTCTGACAACCTCAATATTTACATCAGTGCCACGCGGGCCACGCACACGTTTCTGGATCTCAATTGTGCTCATCTTGACGATATTCTCCCCGTCGACAGCAACCACCTTGTCTCCTGCCATAATACCAACTTTCTCTGCAGGAGCTCCACTGATTGTCTGCATCACCACCATCGTATCCTCCAACATCTGGAATGTCACGCCAATTCCGTCGAAATCACCACGCAAACCTTCATTGGCCTTTTCTACCTCTTCCTTTGGAATATATGAGGAGTGTGGATCAAGCGTCTGCAACATAGCAGCGATAGCATCATCCGCAAACTGTTTCTCGTTGACTGTATCTACATAGTTGTTGACTACAAAGTGTGAAGCCCAAATAATCTTCTGAAGGTCGGGGGACAAACTCGACTGCTGGGCGCTTACACCAAACATAGACATCAACGACATCAAAACCGCAACAAATACTCTTCTTTCTTTTCTCATCAGCTATAGTTTCAAATCCGTATGCGAAAATACATATAATTTAAGCGTCACCACACCCACCGCACCAATTATTTTCTAACAATTAAGAATTTTTAGGAAAACAAAAAAGGCTCCATCCTATTGGATGAAGCCTTATGTCTTCAGCGTAAATTTATTACTTTGTAGCCTCAGCAGCAGCATCAGCAACAGCCTCAGTAGCATCAGCAACTGTCTCACCAGCAGCCTTAGCAGCAGCGATAACAGAATCAGCAGCAGCAGCTACAGCAGCAGCAGCTGAATCAGCAGTTGCAGCAGCAGAATCAGCTACAGCCTCAACAGCAGCAGCAGTTGAATCAGCAGCCTCAGCAGCAGCCTTCTCGCACTTAGAACCACAGCAAGATGCTAGACATAGAGCAGCACCAGCAACAAAGAATAGAACAACTTTTTTCATTTCTCTTGTATATAATATGAATTAAACAAATTCGTGCTTTGAATTCGGATGCAAAATTACATATATTTTTAATAACATGCTCCAAAAACACATT
The DNA here is from genome assembly GCA_002317115.1 of Candidatus Scybalocola fimicaballi. GTDB lineage: Bacteria > Bacteroidota > Bacteroidia > Bacteroidales > Paludibacteraceae > UBA1723. The sequence continues at coordinate 34,634 of DCIP01000211.1, read as the reverse complement.
TTTTTTGCGTTTTTCTACAATATTTTTTTCATAATGTAAGCAACGCAATTATTACATTGACAATTTGGCATAAGGATACCATTCTGCATTCAGAATTCCTAATTCAGCATTTTCTATTATGCCTCCTCGTCCTCGTTGTCTGTGAAGATGCCTTCCTGATCGCAATATCCGTACTCACATTCAAGAACCGCAGCAATACGATCCTCATCAAATCTCTTTGCCAACTGCTCTCCTGCCTTCTTGTCCTTCTCTACCTGATCCAAGACATACTGTAGGATCTCATCCTCATCAATATCTACCTCATCGCTTGAATTCTCATCTAAGAATCCCTGCTCATCGTAGTATTGCCATAGGTGATCAAGAATATACTCGACCTCTTCTGCAGTTGTATCTGCATAATCCTCATCCAAATTCTCAAGGATAAACTGAACTTCTTCGTCGTCTCCTTCCAAATTAAAATCGTTCTGTGCCATAACTTTATATTTTCGTTATCGTTTTCGTTTTAAAATAAATATCTTATTCGATGTCTTCTCGTCGTTGTCGGTGATTTCAATGCTTAAACCATTCTTCTCTGCAAATCTTCTCATCTCATCGGCATCAAAGAAATCGATGTCACGAGCCACCTTATTGAAATTTATAACCGCCGACGTCGAAAAACACTCTGTCAACTTGGTGATTTTATGAGTCTTCTCCTGACTCTTGTCGGCATCCCTTACAATAATTTTGCCTCCCTCCTTTAGTTTGGACAAACATTTGCCAAGCACCGTCGACCTGTCTTCCGCACTCATATAGTGAAGCACGTCGTTGATGATGAAGACGTCGCTCTCTTCAAACTCAGTGCTGATGATATCTCCCAATCTATAAGTATGGTTGGGAGCCACCGCAAAACAATGCTGAGCAAGCTTTATCTTGTCCTCGTCGTAGTCGTACGAATGAAATTCAGTATCAGGCATCATGTGGCTCAACATAAACGACAGATAGCCGTAGCCACATCCCAAATCCGACACGACAGCATTTTTCGGAATCTGCTCCCAATACTTCTTGTAATCTTCCTCAAGTCTCACCTTGACTTTGGTGTAATACTCAAGCACTGGTCCTTTCAATATATAGTTTTGCTCCAATAAATGACGGAAATAAGGATTCTTCGGAGAATCAATATCCATACATAAAGCTGCATACTCTTTCTTTATAAATTCCTCATATTCAGCAGCGTCTTCCTTAAATAGTCTCTTTGCCCGTTCCGTCGTCGCACAAGGTCGTCTTTCACATACTTTCATCGCCATATTAGTGCGGCCGACGTAAAGGATGTCGCCTTTCCTGATTCCGTAATGATGGCCGGCAAACACGATAGGCAAAATATCAATGCCAAGTTCACTTGCCAAATAGAAGGCTCCAGGATGGAATTTGGATATCTTTCCGTCGACACTTCTCACTCCCTCTGGAAAGACGCAGATGCTGTAGCCATTGTCAACCAAACCTTTCAACTTCGAAAGATAGTTTTCAATCGCGTCGTCACTACAGAAGAATCCAGACAAATGAAGAAGCACTCCGTAGACAGGGGAATTCCAGTTGGACGATTTCGCCATAATCACCACCTTCGGAGTCAGAGCCATCACACGGACAATATCAAGCACCGACTGGTGGTTGGCAATTATCATGGCTGGCTTTGAGAAATCCTCGTGTGAATTATCAGTATCTTTTCTTGTTATACGTGGAGATCCTACCCAAAGCAACCATCTGCAGAAGTAGCAGATCATGTAGTGAAGCAAGTTGTATCGCCAAATTCTCTTTAATGGAAGACAATAAGACAAAAGTGCGATCAACGACAACACAAATCCTGCGACTCCGAATCCGCCAATTAGAAACACCGTCCACAAGAAACTGTTGATAGTGCCAGGAGGCAGTCCCATCTTAGTACGGTTTGTGACAAGCAATCGGAAAACCAACGGCTGCACAACGTATGCTATGAGCACCGTCGCAAACATTCCAATCAGCGACGCGTATGCCACTGAATACATCGACGGATGCTTGGCGAACACCAGAACTCCCATTCCAAGTATGGACACAAGTGAAGAGAAGAATATTGCTGTCTTATGCGACACCAACGTCTTCTTGCCTGTACTGTACTCGTCCACGAGTCCATCCGTGATGAAGATGCTGAAATCATCGCCGATACCAAATATGAATGTCGATATTATGACACTCACGATATTGAACGACAATCCCAAAAGATGCATCACTCCAAGGATAATAAGCCAAGCCAATGCCATCGGCACAAAACTCAATATGGCGAGTTCCAATCTTCCATAATTAATCAACAATCCAAGGAACACAATCAAAGAGGAGATTCCCAACACAAAGTTGAAATCATCCTGCACACTAAGCATATAGTCCTGGATGAAATGTGGTTTGTCGAGAATCACCACACTCTTATTGCCAACAAACGAATCATAAACCTTCTGTTTGGCATCGGCTTTCATAACAGCGTTGGAGATTGCCATCTTCTTGCCGTCCTCCGCACAGTACCAGCTTTCAATATGTTGGCTAAGGGGCGACGCAGGATTTTTCTCAAATGCGTCAAACACTCCGCCCGGGTGATATTCTGCATTTATTGTCTTTAAGAACGGATCGAAAGCCGACGGTTCAAAACCATATTTCTCCGCTGATTTTTTTATCTGTGCTGTCACCGTTCTCTTACGGTCAGGAGTCCAGAACGAATTCCACTTCTCTACCCTCGTCTGCTGTTCATTGCCCGACACAAGCATTTTATCCAAATGTGAATGACGGACAATGTCTCCACTGCCAAGCAAAGAATCAAGCGTCTGATTCATATTATGATAGGCGGCAAGAGCGTCATCATCGGTATCTCCCGTCGACACGAAATAAATCGATACCTCACCATCTTCACACGTGCTGCTCTGTAATTTTTTCTCCACGTCAAGAGCTCCGTCGGGATAATAGCAGAGATGATTCATATCGGCGTCGAAAGCAACATCATTGTAATGATATAATCCGTATCCAGAAAGAATCAAGATTATCACCACCAAGAATGACACGTTTTCAATCTTATAGGCATTCGCAGCCTCAATCCACTGTAAAAGTTTCCGTTTCTCTCCCGTCTCCCCATAACTCATTATATGAGGAAGATAGACGAGGCAGAAGATCATGGCTCCAATAATCATGTTCGACGCAAGAAAGCCAAAATCCACCAATAGCGACGACGATGTGAATGTCAAACTGAAGAAAGCTCCAATTGTGGTAAGGCTACCAACTGTCAGCGGCGACGACAGTTCCTTAATCAACTGTGGGGCATCCTTACAATGTTCCTTATGCGTCACCACATGGATAGCGTAACTCATCACCACTCCAAGAATGGCGCTGCTCGCTCCCATCGCAATCAAAGAGATCGAATCTTTGAACAGAGCCATCACAGCAAGAGCGAAAAGGAATCCAAATGTGCTTGGCAACAAAATTAGAAATACGCTCTTTTTGTCGCGGAAGGAGAAGAAGATGATTGTGCAAATAGCTAACACACCTACAATCAACGTCTTCTGCATATCATTCTGAACACAACGTGAATTATAGACGCCCATCACCGGTCCACCGAAACAATCTATTTTCGCCTCACTATGTTTAGCCACCACACTCTCCAAAGCCTCAGTCAACCGTTGGGAGGCATTTACATCTCCAGCAGGAAATGTTGGAGTGATAGTGATCATGGCAGTGGAATCAGTAGAGAGATAGACACCACCGTCGATAACTGCATATTTAGATGAAACTTGTGTGTTGGCAAGGCTCTTCAAAGCCGGAGCCGCCAATCCGAACGGATCTTTATAGATATACTCTGCGGTAAAAATTCCCCACAACGCGTGGAGCGACTCATAGTTTGCAGCCATTCTCTTATCAATGGCTTCCGCAGAAAAAATAGAATCAAAATCTGAGTAGACGGAATTGTCGATATAGATCGGCAGATTGCTGTAAATGATATCGGATGTTGACTGGCCAGCGTCGGGATTAACCGAAAAACTTACACTTTTGGCAAGTTCAGGCACTAAAGCCTCATTCAACTCCCTCTCCAACGCCAATGCGCATTCGTGGACTGTAGAATGATTACTATTCTCAGGAGAGACCATCACCACCACATTGTCCTTAACCTTAAGTTTTTCAAATACTAATTTCTGCGTCGCATTATTACCGTTGTCAGGCAGAATCTTCATTATATCCTGCTCAACATTCAGACGTGACGCTGAAAATCCAAGGAGGGCAATCAACACAACAAGCGACATCCACAGAAGTGAACGCCGTTGCTCAAAAAAGTAATATATCGATAAAAATATTCTATCCACTTTATATTTAGTTAATAATTAATAGGTAACAGTTAATAATGAGGACTTCAACTATTAATCATTAACTATTATTTATTAATCAATTACGTCGTCGGCAATGTCGTCATCTCCGTCGTAATCATCGTCATTGATTTCGATATCGATGATTGGAGCCTGACGCTTGAAAGCCTCATTAAGCGAAATGATTGTCTCTGTGCTAGAGATACCCTTGATAGCCTGCAACTTCTCGTGGATCAAACGCAAGAAATCACGGTTACTCTTAGCATAGATCTTGATGAACATCGCATACTCGCCAGTTGTGTAGTGGCACTCCACTACCTCTGGAATCTTATACAATGCATCCACAACATCTTGGAAATCATTCGCGTCGCGCAAGAAGATACCCATATACGCACAAGTGTTGTAGCCGATCTTAGAAGGGTCGAGCACAAACTCCGAACCTTTGATCACTCCAATCTTCTGCAACTTCTGGATACGCTGATGAATCGCTGCACCTGAGACATTACACTCTCTTGCCACCTCCAAGAATGGCATTCGTGCGTTGTCTGAAATAAGCTTCAGAATCTTCTCGTCTAATTTGTCAATGTGTTTTTGTCCCATATTCAGTTTTGTTTAGTGTTTAATGTGATTAGCAATAAACTCACCAGCTTTTGCCAATGCGTCGACTTTACCCACATCAATAAGCTGAAGATCAGCTGATTCGTGAAGCTGGATATTGTGAAACTTTGCCATATCCAGATAGAAGTCAATAATGGAGAACTTGTCTGGATAAGCAGACATCTCTCGCAAAAGTGATGGGTTTATGATATGTATTCCCGCGAACGCCAACTGATTATTTGGTTCGCCAAACACAGTTGCGTCGCCTTTCGTTTCGTCTGTTTTAAGATTCTTCCATGCACGTAGCCTGCCATCTTCCGATGAGATAAGCTGACGTGACGAATCACGGTGTGAGCATAGAAGTGTAGCCTCAGCATTGTTTGCCATGTGAGCGTCGTACAATGCTTTGATATCGGCATTTGAAAAGATATCAACGTTGTGAACAATGATTGGCTCCTCCCCTCCGAATGTCTCAAACGCACGTTTCAATCCTCCTCCCGTGTCGAGAAGGAAATCACGCTCGTCGGAAATCTTCACATCTACACCAAAATCATTAGAGTTAAGATAATCAATAATCTGTTCTCCAAAATGATGGACATTGACCATAATCTCCGTCACACCGAAACGCTTCAAGTTTTCGATGCAGTGGAAAAGCAACGGTTTGCCATTAAGCTCCACCAATGCTTTCGGACGATTGTCTGTTAGCGGACGAAGACGTGTGCCAAGTCCGGCAGCGAAGATCATTGCTCTCATTTGCCGCTCTTTTTAGATGTTGACAAAATAGAGTCGTAAGTAGACTTGTTACGCAAAATCTCACAAGCTCTCTTTGTCTCCTTATCGTATTTCAAATTCTCCTCAGATGCGCCCTTCTGGAAGTAGTAACGCTGAGCCAAATCCGTAGAAATCAACTGAACAATCTCTTCTTTGTTCTTGTCAAGCTCCTCATCCTGGCAACGGAATAGAGCCAACTGCAATGCGTCGTACTGCTGTTTTGCAGCCTCGTAAGTGCTATCCTTCTTTGCCTTCTCCACAAGAGCGTCGAAAAGTTTCTCCTTGTCAGTCTTATAGCTGAAATCTTTGCTTACTACAAAATTCTTGAAATCCTGCCAATCTGTAAACTTGAAATCCTGAACCGACGGAATTGTCGGATGCTCCACCGACCACTTTGTACAATAGTCGAAGATGATGTTCTTAGCGTAAAGCTGATAAACAATCTGAGCAGGCACACTGTCTGGAGTGTAAATTGTATCTGGCATAACTCCGCATCCATCCTTCACAATACGTCCATTCTTAGTCTTAAACTCATGAGTCAAGCTATCTGGAATGACGAATTTCTTTCCCTGCTCACGTGTGCGGGCATAGTCGATAGCCTGGATACAACGTCCTGAAGGGATATGATATTTAGAGATAGTCAACTTTAGGCTACCACCGAATGGCAAGTTACGGCTTGTCTGCACAAGTCCCTTACCGTAAGTGCGCTCACCCATAAGCACAGCTCTATCCAAATCCTGCAATGAACCAGAAACAATCTCCGCAGCAGAAGCGCTCTCACCGTTCACCAACACTACGATTGGCATCTCCAAATCGACAGGATCTTTGGTAGTCGAGAATGTCTCATCCCACTCCTTGATCTTGCTCTTAGTGTAAACCACCTTTGTTCCCTTCTCCACGAAACAGCCAACGATGTCGACAGCCTCTGACAAGATACCACCTGGGTTGGAACGAAGGTCGATGATCAAACCTTTGGCACCCTCCTGCTTAAGACGCTTCAACTCTGTCTTAAACTGATCTGCAGTACCAGTAGTGAAACCAGTCAAATGGATATAACCGATATCGCTTCCGATCTTTGTTGCCAAATTCACAGACGAGATTGTGATATTGTCACGAACAATATTAAGAGTCAACTCCTTATCAGCACGCTTAACAACCACTTTTGCAGTCGTTCCTGCCACACCACGCAACTTCTTGCTCACATCAGATGTTGTGCTGCCGATAGCATTCTCACCGTCGACGCTAACAATCACGTCGCCAGCCTTAAGGCCATATTTATGAGAAGGCGAATTTTCATACACCTCCTGGATAATCACCATGCTGTCGCGCTGAGAGATCACCGAACCCACACCAGCGTAAGTACCAGTGGTCATAAACTTAAGATCCTCCTGCTCACGCTCCGGAATATACATAGTGTATGGATCGATCTTGTTGAGCATAGCGTTGATTCCTGTCTCTACCGTCTTCTCCACAGAGAATGTGTCGACATAGAACATATCAAGCTCTCGCAACAAAGTGGAGTAGATCTCCAAATTTTTTGAAACCTCGGCATTTTTATTCGCCCAGCCAGACGCTGGAGCCATTGCAGCCATCAAGCCGATCATAGCTGCATATATTTTGTTTCTTTTGATTCCCATGCTACGAATTCAAAATTAATAATGCAACAAAAATATCAAAAAAGGATAGAAAACTCAAATTAATTCAATACGATTATTCAAGAACTATTACATATCACACAAAAAAGGCTGAACCTCAAAAGTGATTCAGCCTTTTCTTCAACATTCGTACTAACTAACTTTTATTTCAATCGAATCTTTCCCTTTGCAATGAATGAGTGATTCTCCGACTCTACCTTTAGAATCAAAAGTCCATCCCATGAATTGTTTCTCTCTATTTCCACGACGTTGCTACCCTCATTTACAGCAGTTTTCTTAACATAAACTGGTCTGCCAAGCATATCGTATAGAGAAATTGTCATCAACTGATTATCAACTGATTCAATATTTAAGACAATTCTATCTGTTGCTGGATTTGGATAGTAAGATACGTTCATCTGGCCATTCAAAACTGATGCCACAGCAGATGGGTTATCAAACATTCCCATCAAATAGTAACATGCATTCTTAACGATTGAAAGACCATCCTGTGTCAAATTGCCGTATGAACTACTGTTCAATCCAATCTGGATATACTTGTTTGGAATTGTTGTTCCATTGATTGAACCTCCTTTGGCAATCTCCAAAATCGACACCTGATTTGCCTCGTCTTTCGCAATTGCAATAGTTGATATCTTTGCGTTAGCATTTGTGAACGACTCTGGATTCATATAAGTGATTGCTTTTGTGTTGACTGCAGAAACAACCTGAATATCATTACCGTCGACAAATGTCACATCCTTAAACATCGGATGGTTTTTCATAGCATCATCAACAGTGATAGTTGTAGCCTCAGTGTTGTCTCCGTATCCTGTTGTAGCCCAACCCCACGCACCGTCGGCAACCTTATATCCATGCACCTTCATTGATAGCATTGGTTTGTTGATTCCCTTTAAGTTTGCCATGATTGGAGCTGTGGATGGAGTGACCTCGCTGATCAAAACCATATCAAACAATGATAGGTCAGGATTAACTTTATCCGCGTTGATTACTCTGACATAAAGATCCTTCTGGCTCTTCAACATTGATAGAATCTTATCACTCTTATAATTATCATTTGTTGAGTCTGTCACATAAGCGATACGCTTCAATGTTTCATTCACCTGAGCAATCTTAACTGTGTATGAGACAACATTGTCTCCACCCTTTGTCTTGATTGTGAATGAGCCTGCCTCTGTAGGAGTTCCTGAGATTGTTGTTGTGTTGTCTTTCGTAGTGGCAACCAAACCCTTAGGCAATTCAGAGATCTCAACACCAGTAGCAGTGCCACCGAATGTGAAAGAAAGTGTTGAGAATGACTCACCAGGAAGCAAATCCTGATTTAGATCTCCATCTACAGATAGTGTAGCAACTGTTGGAGTCTCATGACCAGGAGTAAAGATATCTGGTTGAGAAATCTTATCCACACCGTCGCCAATATAGAATCCAAGGTGAGGTGGCTGGTTATAAGATGTGTTCTGCCAAGCCACACCACAACGATAAACAGCATCGTGCATCAATGTATGCAGACGGTACTTCGACTCGATTGTAGTAGTGTAGATATAGATCTTATCACCATCCTGGAAGATAACCTCCTCACGCCAGTCTCCAAAGATATCTGCACATAGGTTTGGAACATTCTTTGTTCCGTTGATTGAATTACCGTTGAATGTAATCAAACGTGTTGTGCCAGTTCCATTCCACTTGTCACAGGCAGTACCGTCAAGCAACTCGTCCTGAAGGTCGCCATCCCAATAAATTCTGAAGTTGACAGATGGCTTTTTAGTTGAAATCACATTTCCTTTGCAATCAAGCACTCCAGCACTTTGTGAACTCCAACACTCAAAACCTTTATGACTTGCATCGATATCGGCAGCCAAACCACGTCCGTTATCCTTACCTGTTCCGTCCATACCGAAAATCACCTTACCAGTCTTCAAATCACGAAGTTCGTGCGCATACTTAGCGTCACCCTCCTCATGCACAAACCATCCTTCAAGACCTGGTCTCTCTGGATCCATATCAGAAACGTGCATGGCATCACCATGTCCGAATCCTGTACGGTAGTAAAGTTTTCCATCATCGTCAATACATGCTGAACCATAAATGATCTCATCTTTACCATCGCCATCTACATCTGCAGAAGTAATGTTGTGGAAACCTTCTCCGTAAGCACCCTGACCAGCAGTAGTGGAATGGTGCTCCCAACGCATAACCAACTTTTTATCCTTCACATCGTAAGCAGTCAAGTTAGACTGTGTATAGTAGCCACGACACATCACGACACTTGGGTGAACGCCATCCAAGTAAGCAGTACAGGCAAGGAAACGGTCACAACGGTTTCCATAGTTGTCTCCCCATGTCGACTTGTTAGAGACGTTGCCACGACCAGGATTATAAGCGATAGTGTTTAGCTCTGCACCTGTCGCACCATCAAATAGAGTAAGATACTCAGGTCCACTCAAAATATAACCACTTTCGTTTCTGTAATCCGCATTTGGATTATCACTACCCATGATCACATTCTTTCCCTTACCATCTTTTGTGCCAGGAGCAGTCTTGCAGATCATCTCACACTTACCGTCGCCATCAAAATCAAAAACCTGATACTGAGTGTAGTGAGCACCAGCACGAATATTAATACCAAGGTCTACTCTCCACAAGAATGTACCATCCAAACGGTAGCAATCTATATAAACCTTATCAGTCACACCGCTCTGTGAGTTATCCTTCTGATTCGACGGATCCCACTTCACAAAAAGCTCATACTGACCGTCGCCATCCACGTCGCCAACACTCATATCATTTGGAGTGTAGATACTGCCCGGACGCTTCAACGACAAAGTCTTGTACTGCTGAGCCCATGGAGTGACAGCAGAAGAAGCGTCGATCTCCTTATCATTCAAAACCGATTTGATGACGTATTTGGAACTTGCGGATCCACTTGCGTCAACATAATTTGTTTTTGAGGTAATAGGTGTGGCATTTACCTTTACACCATCTCGATAGATATTAAATCCAACCGCAGGATTATCCGTACCAAGATAACGCCAACTGATATATACACCATTATTGACTTTAACCGCAACGACTCCACGATCAAGATATTCCATCTGCTTTGTTGCTGAGAACAAAGACAAGGAACAAAAAAGAAGCATAATTATGCTTATTAGTCTAGTAAATGTATTCATAATAGAAACCCTTTTGTGATTGATAAATAATGTGTTATTTCCTTTTGCACCGACCAAAATACATTTTTAATACTTACAAAACAAACAAAGCGAAACTTTTTTTGAGTTTTATTTCAATTTGCTGGGGAAAATAATAAAATCCCGGCTCATTCAACTGAGTCGGGATTTTTATTTATACATTACACTGCAATCTTACAAGATTTCCCAATGACCGTTTTTATTTGCGCCCACATGTCTGACCAAACCCTCGTCGACTAACTTTTTAATATGCCACTCAACCGTTTTGCTCGACTTACCTATAATCTTGGCGACAGCCTCCTTCGACAACGACGGATTATTCCTCAACACAGAAATAATGTTGTCACGCGTCTTTTTACCTAACTTTACTTCTTTATTACCCGTTTCATACCTAAATTGAGGCTGACGCAACAACGTCACATCCCCATATTCACCATTGATAACATAACTATCGTTGACATCATACTCAAATGGAATTGATACTCTGATGAAAAAATCCAAAAACTCAAAAACCGATTTTCCATACAATCGTGTCACCAACGGGATTCCATGACCAGTCTGCTCCACCATATTCAAACGGATTAAGATTTTAGCCAACTCGTCATTCACCGGCTTCGACACACCGGCAAAGAAATCCTCACGACTCAAATTGCTCGGCAATCCACCGGTGGAGATAACTTCTATTCTATTGCTAAACACGTAAATTGCAGGAGGAGTACCGTCTACCCAATTATTATGCAAGCAGGCATTGAACCACACCTCTCGAAAGGCATCCTTATCGAACAAATGTATATCCTTCCTTAATCCACGATTGAATTCCGTCCTCGTCTCATTCAAAACCTCCGCACAATAATCAAATGCACGTTGCATTGCCACAGCCAAACATTTCTCCCCATACTCATTGCGCAATATGATCTTCGACGATTTGTCAGGACCTGCAAAACGCACCACCTTTATGGATATGTCGTTCTTGTCGCACAACAAATCACTCATTTTGTTCCATTCTCCCGACTCATTCTTCAAATGAAAATTCTGGGCAAACGTCTGCTCGTTGACACTCAATCCACTCTCCGAACATAATAATTTCAAAAATTTGAATGTAGGATCTTGGATGTCTCCGCGAACAGATGTGATCTTCGCCTTAGCATTCAACACCATTGAATGCGTCTTCTCTATCTCATTCTCACTCATGGCGCGACATGTTGTGCCTATTCTACGGTAACATCCTTGTGAGCTTCTGCCAAAACGTTTGATGTAAAACAAACCTTCACCTCTCTCTATCAGAACCTCAATCACGATTTTACCGTCCAAGTACTTCGACCCCAACTGTACATATTCCTTCGCACTCGGCAATATCGAATCAGTAATGACGTCGGAAATCTTTTTGAATGTCTCGTCTATTTTTTCCACACCTACAACCGTACCGTCATCCTCAACTCCCACATACAAAGTGCCACCGTCCGTATTCAAGAACGCCACTATCTCTTTTTCGATTGCCTCGGTGTATTTTCTCTTCAATTCTACTTTTTCTGTCTCTACAAATTCCATTTCCCTAACGTTTTTTAATTATACCACAAAATTATACATTTTTCCCATTTTCTCAACATTTATCCCCTAATTTTTGCTCATTATCACCTAATTTTTATCATTTATTACCTAATTTTCTACATTTACCATCCCCAATAAGTCAATGTTTACCACCTAACAAATGAATTTATCACCTAATTTAATACCTAACAAAATCCACAAATGCTTATTCCAACAACGACAATATCCTTGTCACCACATCATATTGGATGATGAAAATGATTCCAATCTCCTCCCAAAACAAGACTGAATTACTGTCGGGAAAATCCAATCGTTTTCCTCTAATCAACAATCCAAGAACTAATCCTACACCTAAAATAATCCAGACAAAATCCTGCTCCAACGCAATTATATAAAATAGGCAGACACAAGCACTACCTATGAATGATCCCGTCTTATGCACAGCAAGTTCCAATTTTGTCTCGTCGCCAGGATGATAGGAATAATATCCAGCAAGAGCAAGACCGAGCACTCCTATCGACGGCAGTATCGCCCAATACGAATATTCAGCAAATGGGTAGACGGTGGGGAACCAGAACGACAGCCACCCCATGACCGTACAGATTGTGATTTTCCACCACGTATATCTTCCAGAGTATTCAGCCGTGATACTCAGACTTTGTGGAATGAACCTAAACTTTAACAGAAAGCAAACAATGTACACTGACATTGCCACAAATCCTATCGCACTTATTATATTTAAAACTTCCATAAAATTATCTTGCGAATGCAAAGATAACAAAAAAGTCACGGTTAACAAATCATGCCATGGTTGACACAATGCTGTAGGCATGTGGCTACCGTGGGCGTTGAATGATGTCAACGTTTAACAAAAAAGAACCGCTGAGTGCGGTTCTTTTAGAATACTTATGATTAAAACAATCATTGATAACAAATATAGAATTATTTCTTCATCTGTGTTGCTTGCAAGAATTTTAATCTCATCTGCTCTAGTTCATAATCAAAAGCAGATTTCATTGTATGACGCTCCATCACAGAAATGAATTCACTCCAATACTTATTTCTATCCGGTGAAAAATTAATCCAGCCGTTGTATTCCAACATCTTTTCATACAATGTCTTATATGTGACAATATTATAAACTGAAACGCCTGAATGATTAAATGACTTATACTCAGGAACAGTTTTAATCTCATTCTCCTTATACTCAGGACAAAGAATAAAATAACTATTAGGCTCATTCTGTTTCAATAATTCAGCATAAATATAATACTTTGTCAATTGACTTGGTGTTACAGATTTGCTGATAGGATTCTTTTGAGGACCTACTATTTCTAGTGCCTTTTTTGCATCGTTAAATTGAGTTTTAAGATCTTTATCCTTTCCATTTATACCAGAATGAATCTTATTCTCGATAACAATAAGTCTCTTATTAGTTCTTATCAACAGATCTATATTAAACTCTTCTCGATCAACTCTTTCTACATATTCACCACCTTCTAGAGACACTTCCAAAACTTTTTCTATAAAGTGCCTTGCAAAATCTTCATCCTCAAGATAAAACTTGAGCATATCTGAATACATCAACTCATCATTCTCTTTATGAATTACCTCAAAAAGTGTAGTAGGTTTAATCTTGCTTGCAGAAGGACTAACTTTAGTAGGGAACTTTGAAGATCCCAATACCTTCTTTACTATGCCTTCTAAATCTTTATAGACGTCAGAGTCTCCATCATTTACGTACTGACGCAAACTTTGTTTTGCGAAATTAAGCCCCTTAATTACCAAACAACCATCATCGTCATCCTGGTTCTCACCTTTTGTTTCTTTATATTGAGAGATAAGAATTGAATCTTCTGGGAACTTGACTTCTTTCGCCTTAAACGTCACATCCTGCTTATTAAGAGTAGCATTTCCACTAAAAATAGATTTTAATGTAACTCCATTATACTTTACTGAATCTCCAACAATATTTTCTCCTGTTACTTTCTCGGCTACTTTTTCCAACTTAGCAGCAGCTATCACCTGCCAAACTCCCTTATCGAAGTTCTTGACCATAAGCATATAGTTGCCATTCCCATTTTCTTTATCTTTATTAAACTGGGTTACTCTATTTTTATTAAAAGTTCCGTCAGAATTCAAATACAAACAATAACCGTCGTTATCACTTTCAAACAAATTAATCCACTCATGTCCAATATTGTCTTTTAGATACGAACCAGAAAACATTCTATTAATAATTATCATACTCTAATAATATTAAATCCTCGCCTACTCTCTCCGGTTTTCGGCATCTCCGTTTAATCCTACCTCATTATACCAAACAATCAATTTTTGTCGTTTGATAACGAGAAAAATCCTTTCTTGCAAAAATAATCACACAAACAACATTTTGCAACACGTTGCAATATGCTTTGCAACATCAACTATTTTCCCTTTACAAACAACATAAATATCGTCAAAAAAATTTTTGAATCATTTTCGAAAATTTTACGTTCCCCTATAAACATAAGCGAATTTATCCGTGTTATCTGTGTTCGTTAATTTTACGAATCATTCTCGGAAATTTTACGTTCAATCAATCTATATTAGAAACAATAAATCCCGACTCTTCCGAATCGGGACTTATTGATTGACGGGAGGGTTTGAAACCCTCCCCTACTTATGCCAATAATTCAGCATTCCGCATTGTAGAGACGGGGCATGCCCCGTCTTTACGATTAATACTCCTGCCAAGTCTTGATCTTGATATCCTCAATACTCTTGTTGACCAATGCACGGATGTATGCGCTTGCAAGTCGTGCGTTTGTCATCAACGGAATGTTGTGGTCAATTGCAGAACGACGGATTCTGTATCCGTTGGTCAACTCACGCTTTGTCTGATCCTTTGGCACGTTGATTACCAAGTCGATCTGGTGGTCTGCCATTAGGTTGGCAATGTCTGCCTTACCACAGCACTTCTCGTCTGGCCAGCAAACAACAGTAGCCTCAACTCCGTGCTCACCCAAGAACTTCTGTGTGCCCTCTGTAGCGTAGATCTTGTAGCCCTTGCCTGCCAACATCTTGCATGCGTCAAGCAAATCGACTTTGCCACGGATGTCTCCCGACGATACCAAGATTCCCTTTGTAGGGATTGGATAACCCACTGAGATCATTGATGTCAACAACGCCTCCTCGAAGTCGGCACCGATGCATCCAACCTCTCCCGTCGACGACATATCCACGCCAAGCACTGGATCTGCTTTGTGAAGACGAGCGAATGAGAACTGTGATGCCTTAACACCAACGTGGTCGATATCGAATGTAGATGAATCAGGAGTCTCAACTGGAACGTCAAGCATAATCTTTGTCGCAGTCTCGATGAAGTTTCTCTTCAATACCTTTGACACGAATGGGAAACTACGTGAAGCACGCAAGTTACACTCGATTACCTTAACCTCATTGTTCTTAGCCAAGAACTGGATATTGAATGGTCCGCTGATATTTAGTTCCTGTGCAATCTTCTTACTGATTCTCTTGATTCTACGTGCAGTCTCCATGTAGATGTTCTGAGCTGGGAACACAATAGTAGCGTCGCCAGAGTGAACACCTGCATACTCAACGTGCTCTGAAATAGCGTATTCTATAATCTCACCATGCTTTGCAACCGCATCGAACTCGATCTCCTTTGTCTCCTGCATGAACGACGATACGACTACAGGATACTCCTTAGAAACCTGTGCGGCTGCCTTCAAGAATGTATGCATCTGCTCCTTGTTGTAGCAAACGTTCATCGCAGCTCCTGAAAGCACGTATGATGGACGAATCAAAACTGGGAATCCAACCTCGTCGATGAAGGCATCAATCTCGTCGAAGCTTGTAAGCTCCTTCCATCTTGGCTGATCGATGCCAAGCTGGTCAAGCATAGCAGAGAACTTATGACGGTTCTCAGCACGGTCGATTGAGACTGGCGATGTACCAAGGATAGGAACATTCTGACGGTGCAACTTCATAGCCAAGTTGTTTGGAATCTGTCCACCCACTGATACGATAACACCCTTTGGAGTCTCCAAATCCAACACATCCAATACACGCTCGAAACTCAACTCATCGAAGTAAAGTCTGTCGCACATATCGTAGTCAGTAGAAACTGTCTCTGGGTTGTAGTTGATCATGATAGACTTGTAGCCCAACTTTCTTGCAGTCTGCACTGCGTTGACTGAACACCAGTCGAACTCAACAGATGAACCGATACGGTAAGCTCCCGAACCAAGCACAACGATTGACTTCTCATTCTTGTAATCGTAGCTGATTGAGTGCTCTGTCGCACCGTAAGTCATATATAGATAGTTAGTCAACTCTGGATGCTCAGAAGCAACAGTGTTGATTCTTCTAACTGCAGGAAGGATATTGTTCTTCTTACGAGATGCACGGACACGTAGGATCTCCTTCTCCAAGTTGCCAGAAGGATTCTCACAGTAGCGAGCGATCTGGAAGTCGGAGAATCCAAGACGTTTAGCCTCACGCATCACGTCGGCAGGGATATCCTCGATTGTCTTATACTTAGCGATTACCTTAGTGTAATCAACGATATTCTTCAACTTATTCAAGAACCAGATGTCGATCTTAGTCAACTCCTCGATTCTCTCTACAGTGTAGCCCTTCTCCAAAGCAGCTGCGATAGCGAAGATACGCAAGTCGGTAGGGTGAGAAAGTTCCTTGTCAAGATCCTCAAACTCAAGGTCACGGTTTCCAACGAATCCGTGCATACCCTGTCCGATCATACGTAGACCCTTCTGGATAATCTCCTCGAAAGACTTACCGATAGACATGATCTCTCCGACTGACTTCATTGAAGTACCGATCTCACGGTCGACGCCGGCGAACTTAGTCAAATCCCAACGTGGGATCTTAACGATCATATAGTCGACGGAAGGAGCGACGTAAGCCGAGTTAGGAGTACCCATCTCACCAATCTGATCAAGAGAGTAACCCAAAGCCAACTTAGCAGCGACGAAAGCCAACGGATAACCAGAAGCCTTAGAAGCCAAAGCAGACGAACGGCTCAAACGAGCGTTGATCTCGATGATACGATAATCGTTTGTCTGGGCGTTGAAAGCGTACTGGATATTACACTCACCAACGATACCGATATGGCGGACAACCTTCTTTGCAATCTCCTGAAGGAAAGAGATCTGCTCCTGAGTCAAAGAGATGATTGGGGCAACGACGATAGACTCACCTGTGTGGATACCAAGTGGATCGAAGTTTTCCATAGGCACTACAGTGAAGCAGTGGTCGTTCTTATCACGGATAACCTCAAACTCGATCTCCTTCCAACCCTTCAACGACTCCTCTACAAGGATCTGCTTTGAGTGAGCCAACGCACTTTCACAAAGTTCACGGAACTCCTTCTCATTCTGGCAGACACCCGAACCAAGACCACCAAGAGCATAAGCCGAGCGAACCATGATAGGGAAACCGATCTCGTTTGCGACGCGAAGAGCATCCTCCATCGACTCAACAGCCTCCGACTTAGGAGTAAGAGCCTTGATCTCATCAAGTTTCTTGACGAACAAGTCACGGTCCTCAGTGATCATGATAGCATCCACAGATGTACCAAGCACCTTGACACCGTACTTCTCAAAAATACCCTTAGTGTAAAGTTCAGTACCGCAGTTAAGAGCAGTCTGACCACCAAAAGCAAGCAAAATACCGTCTGGTTTCTCCTTCTTGATTACCTCCTCCACGAAATATGGAGTGATTGGTAGAAAATAAACCTTATCAGCAACACCAGCGGAAGTCTGGATAGTTGCGATGTTTGGATTGATCAGCACTGTGCTGATACCCTCCTCACGCATAGCCTTAAGAGCCTGCGAGCCAGAGTAGTCGAACTCACCCGCCTGGCCGATTTTAAGTGCACCGGATCCAAGTAGGATGACCTTTTTGATTCCTTCAATCATAACGTATAATAATTTGTTTCTCTTTCTAAAATGCAAAAAAAATGCGTCGGGAATCAAAACCAACGCATTTAAAAAGAAAAAGTAAGGCGACGTGCGGATAATTTGTCCGCAACAGCGAATTGTTTATGTCCGTAGTCCATCGTCATACCACTTTCTATTTGTATAACGCAAATATAGATAAAAAATCCGACTACATTCAAACTTTAGGAAGATTTTTACGTTGACGAAGATGTCTTAGCAAATCGCACGATTATCCACTTCTGCTCACTGTTGAGGCACATCTGCTCTTTTCTATCCCCAAAAGCCACCGTAACTTTGCATCATCATAAACAACTAAAACAGAATATTATGATTTACTCAATTATTCCAGCTATGTTTTTCATAGGTGCTCTCACGACAAATATCGCAGCACTTGTAGCCAAATTCAGCAAGCACAATCTTCAATTGTTCGACACATTGGCAAATGTCAACTTGGGAATTTGGGCTGCTTTCATATTTTTTTTACTCGTCGCATTTGGACCAGAGCCCGACATTTTTTACCTAATTGGATTCATTGCAGTAGTGGGAGGAATCCTCTCTCTCATCTTTTCATTCAAGTTAGGTATGATCTTCACATCTCTTATAATATGTGGTCTGGTAATTTTGTTTTTCATCATCCTTAGCCAAGCGCATTTTGGAGGACATTAAACAATACCGATTTCTATCGAGTAATTAAATTAGGACAACTCGTATATAATCCACTTATGAATTGTTTTTTTCAAAAAAACATTTGGTTTATACGAATAAAACCATTTATTTTACACTTGAAATTACTAGCATATTATTTTTTAGTGCGAAGCGATTAAACTACAAGAATTATTAACTAAAAATTCATTATATCATGCAAGTTAAACCACAGATTCAATTCGGTGAAGCCGTAAAAACTTGTCTAACGGAGAAGTATTGTTGTTTTAAGGGAAGAGCTAGACGTAGCGAGTATTGGTGGTACTGTTTGGCTATCGTCATAGCGTCTTATGTAGTATCATTTGTTGGCGGACTAATCAGCCCAGATTTTTCACTTATGTTGAGTGGTATATTCTCATTGGCAATTTTACTTCCAGGTTTAGGAGTTGCGGTTAGACGTCTACACGATGTTGGCAAGTCAGGATGGTGGTATCTAATCATTTTAGTTCCACTTGTTGGTGCAATCTACCTAATTTACTTGTATGCAAGCGACGGTAAGCCAGAGGCTAACAAGTGGGGTGAGTCACCTAAATACATTCTTGACTAATATATCTTGAATATATTTACAAACAAAAGAGCAAGCATCAACCGATGTTTGCTCTTTTTCGTCTTCGTCTTCGTTTTCGTCTTCGTTTTCGTCTTCGTCTTCGTTAACGTTAGCGTCAACGTCAATAATTATGCTTAGCGATGATCACACTCCAATAATGGCCATAAATGGAATTGGCATCGTATGCATAACCTATACCGATATCTATACAAGAACGGTTCCAGTCGGAGATCCCAAGCAATGACGAACGGTGTCCAGCCGACGAATTATCCTTACCACCGTCGTAAACCAACTGCTTGACCATTGCTTCAGCAGTAGCGTTGCCAGCGGCAATATTCTCGAAGTAATTCAATTTCTTATCTTTATACCAAGCCTCAGGCATATCGTAGCCAGCCTCGTGCATAAAATAGTTCACGCCATAGCCATTCAAGTCGACGTGGCTGAAATAATTATTCTTAGCCATATCCTCAGCCTTAGTCTGAGCCACCTTTGCCAACGCAGAATTCCAATTCAACGCCGGACGAGCTGCGACGCCGGAAAGATCCACTCCCATCTGCGAAGAATAGGCAGACGGATTCTTACGTATTTCATTGATTAGTGAGGCTGCCTTCATAGCCTCAGAGTTTGCGACAAACCCATTAGACTCAACATTTTCGTCGTCGCTACAAGCAGATGTAAGGCACAACAAACTTGCAGCCATCAAAATCCATTTATGCATAATCCTTTTGTTTTATAGTTAGTGGGATAAAGATAATAAATTTCCTTCTTAGTATTAATCCACGACAAAAAAATAATACAACTGACGCAATTTAGCTAAATTCGTTCAATATCACTGACGCAATTTAGCTAAATTCGTTCAATACAACTGACGCAATTTAGCTAAATTCATTCAATACAACTGACGCAATTTAGCTAAATTCGTTCAACGCAACTGAAGATTATTAGGTTTTCATACATAATTTTCATAAATAAAGCCTAAATTTGCAGACAAATCAAATAAAGGGAAACAACATGGGAATAGCAAGAGAACTAAAAAAACAAATCTCAGATAGATTAAAGCCACAAAAGGTCATGCTTATCTATGGAGCACGACGCGTAGGAAAAACTCTTCTCCTTCGTGAAATCTATAATGAATTCGATGGGAAAAAACTTCTATTGAACGGAGAGAGTGCAGACACAGTACGTATGATTGCAGACAAATCCATAAGCAACTACAAACGACTATTTGAAGGAGTGGAATTGTTGGCGATTGACGAAGCTCAACACATTCCTGAAATCGGAATGAAACTAAAACTTATGGTTGACGAAATACCAGGATTGTCTATAATCGCCACTGGTTCATCTTCGTTCGATTTACAAAATCAGGCAGGAGAGCCATTAGTTGGGCGATGCACACGTTTCATGCTTACTCCATTTTCAATAAGAGAATTAAGCAAACAACAGACAACATTCGAGACTATCGCAAACATTGAGCAATATCTAGTGTATGGCAGTTACCCAGAGTTGAGCAGTATAACAACTGTATCTGAGCAAGCACACTATCTCACTGAAATTGTCGATTCATATTTGTTGAGAGATATTCTTGCTGTCGACGGAATAAAGAACGCACAGAAGATGCACGACCTACTACGACTGATAGCATACCAAGTTGGCAGTGAAGTGTCAACAGAAGAATTAGGCAAACAGCTTGGGATAAGCCGTAATACGGCAGAAAGATATCTAGATTTACTGCAGAAAGTCTTTGTTCTATATAGATTAGGAGGTTATTCCAAGAACTTGCGCAAAGAAGTCACAAAATCATCCAAATGGTACTTCATCGACAACGGAATCAGGAATGCAGTACTGAATGATTTCCGTCCGTTTGCCGACAGATCGAGTGAAGAAAGAGGTGCGTTGTGGGAAAATTTCATAATCAGCGAGCGTATGAAAATAAAACACAACGAAATGAAAAATGTCAATATGTATTTCTGGCGAACATACGACCAGCAAGAGATAGATTTGATAGAAGAAGAGAACAATTCCCTATCGGCTTTTGAAATGAAAGCAGGGAAAAAGAATCCGAAAGCACCCAAAGCCTTCGCCGACGCTTATCCCGACGCTGAATTCAACGTCGTCAATAGAGAGAATTTCTGGGAGTATGTGGTGTGAGGCAATCTTGTATGGCAAAATAAAACATCAAACGTCTCTCTTTATCCCATTCGAGGATATTTTGCCGTAAACTAAAAAAAAGGCACAAACGGCAGAATAAGCATATGTTTATTTTGCCGATTTCATTGAAAAAGTCTCAAATCGGCAAAATAAAGGGTTGTCAAATCCATTACTGAGCAGAAAATTCTGAGTTCGGATATAAATATGAAGTGTGATTTCATCTTTTCATGGAAGGAAATTTGACTATAGAAGTCATTCCTGTTTGGAATTGGATATTGGAATGACCCAAACACAAAAAAGTCACAAAGTCTTTGCGACTTTGCGACTTTTCTGATATTTCAATGTAGAAGATTTTGCTTGGGGTCGAATATTCTACAAAACGTTCAAGAAAAAGCACAAAATAATCAGCAACACTATTGCTGTGGCAGAGAGGCCAAACCAGAACCATCCTCGAATCTTTTTGCTTTCACAAGACAAATCTGCATACATATCAATTGCCGACCCTTCAGGCATTTTAGAAAAACGTAAGGCCATATTTTTCAAATTCTCACGTTCTTCTGGAGTTATAGAAGCATATTCCTCACATAACTTATTAAATAAATCTTCATCATCTTTAGACAAATCCTTATCTATAGACATACAATGCCACGCAAATGTCAATGTCTTTTTTGAAATAAAAAGTGATTTTACTTGCTTCTTAAAAACATCGTATGGCATCGATTCATTATAACCCCTCAAAGATTCATAAAAGTTTTTTTTCTTTGAATCTGACATATTCAATTTACTTACCATCAAATTCAACAATTTCGATTCATTCGAATCAAGACCATTTCTATTGAATATGTAAGCGGCCATTTTTGAGAATGCCTTCAGTCTTTTCGTTTCCGATAAAGAAAGTTTCAATTTTTCAAAGAAAGTCACCTTAAATGTCTCAAGCACTTTGGGAACATCATTATAAGCAACAATTGTGTCATTACCGACAAAATGAATGCTATATGCCTTTCCGTTTACTTTATAATTAACTTTAACAACAGGTACACTTTCTGCTTTAACCTTTACATCATAAGGAATATCACCTTGTGCATCAGGATTCTTCAGAGAAGAATTTTCACTTAATGATTTATTGTATTCCTCCAACAAAGACACAGAAGCGTCTCCTAATGAAGATTTTATAATCTCATGTGATTGACTTTCTTTATTAAATTCCTGCTTTAAAGCACCACTCCATTGAGCAACAGTATCATTATATATGACTGTTCCACTTGTGTTTTCTACCAAGTTGCTTAATGGGGAACTTCCACCAAAAGTCCATGATTTACGATAAAGTGTCGTTTGACTTTTTTGAAATGTCTGATACTTACCAGAGCCATTGCATCTCGAACAAGTTATTTCTCCACTTCCTGAACAATCACTACAATTGCCGTCACCATCACAACTCATACAAGTGTGTTCTCCACTTCCTCCACAAGACCGGCATTCTCCAAAACCAAAACAACCAGAACATGAACTAAATCCTTTACCACTACACATGCCACATGACCTTGTCACACGACCATTATAATCCCTCTCAACACCACTACCACCACAATAATGACATCTTTCCTGTCCACTGCCCTGACACTTTCGGCAAGTGCCACTACCCCCACAATCTGTACACTTATAGCTACCTAGTCCATTACAGTTTGGACATCTTCCATTACCGCCACACCGTCCACATCGTTCTGACGGATTGCAATCATAAGTTTTTACAGACCCTCCTAAGACGAAAGAATGCTGATTTTCAATATTTTTTTTTACATTTCCCATTGTCACTTCGATAATAACTGCTTAATGCTATAGTCTAATGGATTTATTGAGGATCCATCATTAATCAATAATTGATCAGATTGCTCACAATTTTCAACTTCTATATGTACAAAACTTGAAGATGTTTCAACTTTAAGTGCATTACTGCACTCAACAGACTCAATATCCGAAAATGTACCTAAGAAATCAAATGATCCTATTTTATTAGCGACTTTATTCAACGCATCTACATAATCTTCCGGGTTTGAGGAACCAAATGGAATTCTTATATCACCAACTTTAATAACTGTATGACCCGTCATTTGAGGTATAGACTGATTACCGTCAGCCTTTTTTGATTTTTGCTTTGCATCCACTTTATTCATTTCTTTACAATTTATTTAAGAGGTCTATCAATTAAATATTATTAGAACTCACGAATTTGGGTCAATACCATATCAACAACAGATTCATGAAATCCCAAACTACCCATATATCTCGCCAAATCCGAACAATCAGAATTTTTCAAAGCATCTATTACTTCTGCATCTAAATTGTTTAACACAGACTCAACATTACCATCATCAAGAGGATGAATTGCCGTTATATTTATTACTTTATCGATGTCATCTATCGCTTTACTAACTTTATGATCCAGTTCAAAACCTTCCATATTTGATTATCAATACAATGTATAATCCCCTACTCTTTTCTCGATTTTCGGGTTCCTCGTTTAGTCCATCCTTTTTGTTTCACATTTCCAAAATTAAAAGTCGAACTAATTCGTTGCAAAAAATTATGTGGCGGATATTTCTACATGTAGAAACATCCGCCACACTTATATGTCGTTTGCTGATTTAGAGCATAATATCAGGAGAAATATTCGTGCTCACAATCCTATTCGTTATCTATCAATTCCGATATATCCTTGAAAAAATCATGAGACAAGACTTCATTTATGCGTAAAAGCAAATCTGTATCTATGCTCGGTCTGCTATATATCTTATATATGTTCGTTCTATCGCAATTCAAAAGTCTTGCGAAAGCCACAACTGTCAAATTCGTATTATTGTCCACGTAGTCTTTTATTATTTGCCCTACATGTATCATAATCCAATGCGTATGAATTCGAATCCCCCAATTCGAACCTATCAAACACAAAAAAAGCGTGGGAGATCTCATTTACTCGTCCACGCAGCTGAAGGTCTTCGCATTACCCGATCAAAGTATAGACGAGCAACGCAGAAGCCCACGCATAAGTATATAACCCCATGCGCCTTGGCACACACCAAGGCACAATGAGAGTAAATACACCCATCGCAGACATCTATCGTTGCTTTGATCTTTGACTTTAATCGAAAAGTTGCGAAGTTTTCAGCTGCCAAGAGACAAAGCGCAAATAAACGCCTTTCTAAAATATGTCGACGATATTCCCACCCACCTGAAGGCTTCTGCAGGAAATATCAACGCAAAAATACTCTTTTGCTGTTAAAAATCAAAATAAAACCAATGAAGCATAAAAATAGAAGAGACGCGATACCCTCGCGTCTCTACCCCTTATGCAAACAATATCTTGAATGCGTCCTCCACTTTTTCCGCCGTCAAAACTTGTATTTGTCGTCCGGCTAAATCTATATTCTTGAACTTTGGAATCACGATTTTCTTGAATCCAAGTTTCTCGGCTTCCTGTATTCTCTGCTCGATTCTGTTGATTGGTCGTATCTCTCCAGACAAGCCGATCTCTCCTGCCAAACAAACACTCGGATCTATCGCAATATCCATGTTCGACGAGAGGATTGCGCTAATCACTGCTAAATCCAACGCTGGATCGTTGACCTTCAATCCTCCTGCGATATTCAAGAAGACGTCTTTCTGCGAAAGTTTGAATCCTACTCTCTTCTCCAACACTGCCAACAACATATTCAATCGTCGGACGTCGAAACCTGTGGCTGAACGTTGCGGTGTGCCATACGCTGCGGTGCTCACCAATGCCTGCACCTCTATCAACAATGGTCGGATACCCTCTATCATGGCTCCGATGGCCGTACCACTCAATCCAAGATTATTGTGGGACAAGAGCATCTCTGATGGGTTGGAAACTTCTCTCAATCCACTGTGCTGCATCTCGAAGATTCCAATCTCCGACGTGCTTCCAAATCTGTTTTTTATGGCACGTAGGATACGGTACATATAATGCTGGTCTCCCTCAAACTGGATCACTGTGTCGACGATGTGTTCCAAAATCTTCGGTCCGGCAATCGTACCGTCTTTCGTGATATGACCAATCATCAACACTGGAGTATTGCTCTCCTTAGCATAACGCAAAATCTGTGCGGCACACTCTCTGACCTGAGACACGCTTCCTGCCGCACTCTCCACTAACTCTGTCTCTATAGTCTGTACGGAGTCGATAATCAGCAACTCTGGTTGCACATTCTTTATATGAGTGAAGATTCGTTCAAGAGAGTTATCACTGACGAAATAACACTGTTTGTTGGCGTACGACCCAAGTCGCTCCGCACGCATTTTCAACTGATTGAGGCTCTCCTCACCGGAAACATACAGCGTCTTCTTGCCTTCTATATTTAGCACCACCTGAAGCACCAATGTACTTTTTCCAATACCAGGTTCACCGCCGATCAACACCATCGATCCAGGCACAAGTCCACCACCAAGCACACGGTTGAACTCGGCACATTTGGTGTCGAAGCGAACCTCCTGCGTCACCTCGATATTCTCAATCAACACGGGGCGAGTACGCTCGTCGCTCGCAGAGACAATCGAAACACCTTTTTTTATTGAAGACGACGCGGGGGCTTTATTCACCACCTCTTCGACGAAGGTGTTCCACTCTCCGCAAGCGGGGCATTTGCCAAGCCACTTGCTCGACTCATTTCCACAGTTTTGGCAGAAAAAGACACTTTTCAGTTTTGCCATAAATAGAAAGTATAATTATCAAAATGGGCAGGTATGATACCTGCCCCAAGATTCCAAAATGTTTAATTCAAGGTTATCAATAACCATAATAAGAGTCATCGTACTCATATTCATCCTCTGGACGTTTCTTCTTCGGATGCGTACGATTATAGTAAACAGGGACCAGCAATGCCACTTTCACACGGATACCATCAATCTCACCTGGTTTGAAGATTGGCAAATCACCCATAATTTCCAAAGCCTCATTATCGTAATCCTCATGCACGCTCTTCACAATCTCCGGATTCACAGCTCTACCACAACGGTCGATGGTAACTTTAACAACCACAGTTCCTTTTAGAAGATACTGTAGGTCGCCACCGTCTGGACCTTTTCCTGGGGCTACAGAGTCGACAACCTCAACTCCACGCTGATGATGGTACACATAACGTGAGAACTCCACCTCTCCTCCACCTGGGAAAATAGGCAGAATCAAACCCGGTTTCTTCTTTTCAGCACTGAATATCTCCGACTCCTGATTATCCTCACATCCTGGATACAGGTTGGCAAAACGTTCGTAACGGTCGGGAACATCATTGTTCTCTCCTCCGCCACCGTATGAATTACCATCTTCATCACTATAGTCGCTATAGTCGTCGCTGCTGCTACTGCTATCCTCATCGTAATAATCATCCTGCGCATACGAAACAAACGAGCACATTGCAGCTATAATCAAAAAACAAAGTTTTTTCATCTTCTTATCTATTAAAACAGTGTCAACTGACCATTTTCATCAGTCGGCAAATTAGAATTTTCGTCATTGTTGTCGTTATCGTCATCGTTAACGTCTTCAACCTCTTCCTCCTCAGGTTCTGGCTCTGGCACCTTAGTTGGCTCCAATTCCTCAACTGTGTCAACCACCCACGACGGATGGATTCGTTTTCCTTTCGCCTTCACACCCTTCACAGCAATAAACTCCTCGACTCCGAAATCGATCTCCATTGGTGCGCGCTGAGCGTCATTGCCTCCGAAATTAACCTTCAAATGAGGGTAGACGGTAGGAGAAATAAGCAGAATCCTGCTGTTTGGATTGTCTCCGATAAACGATGTTGGCTTGGCAGTAACGTCGAACACGAAACGTTTGATATAAGCGTATTTCTCATTCGCGTCGTACAAGCATACAGTCCAAACTTTCTCTGGATCCAATTTTTCAACAAACATCACGTTCTCAGGGAAGTGCAATGTGTCCTCGAATCCAGTCATATAGTATTCACCACTCTTAGTGACAACAAGAATCTTATCCTCCGACAAGAATTCGCCAAGATAATCTCCGTGATTATCGTAGTTGATACGCTGGACATCCGGATCAAACCATACGTTTCGGCCGCCCATTGTACTTGAACCCTTGGCTTTCATCGTGATTGAGAAGATCTCATTCTTAGTCAACATCTTACCCAACGAAGCACGTCCCTTGATTGCGATGTCAGCAAAGTTACGATCCATAGCCGCAACCTTCAAACGCAATTTCGGTTTCAACTTAACGTGGATAACTTCAGCCTCCGCATTCTTGTTGGCAGAGAAGTAAAGGATCTTAGATCCTGCCTCTCCCTGTGTGATATCGTAATCCTTATCACGGGTTACTCCTGTGATAGAGAATCGTTTCATATATGTAGGGCCAAGTTTACCGTTTCTATAGACGACGTTGTAGACCATTCGTTTGTCGTTCTTCTTGAAGACATTGACATACAGAATGTTCTTGCCGACATACTCCTTAGCCTTAACCTTTACAATCTTATATTTACCGTCCTTGAATATAACAAGCACATCGTCGATCTCCGAACATGGGCATACATATTCAGCCTCACCCTTTTTCAATCCGAAACCGATAAAACCTTCATCACGGTTGACATACAATTTCTCGTTTGCCTCCACAACCTTAGCCGCAGCCACAGTGTCGAACACACGGATCTCTGTCTTACGTGGATGATCAGCGCCGTATTTCTCCTTAAGCATCGCAAACCAGTTGATTGTGTACTCAACAAGATTCTTCAAGTTGTGGTCGATCTTGGCAATCTGCTCCTTAATCTCGAAGATGATCTTATCCGCGTCGTCGGAACTGAATTTCAAGATTCTTCGCATCTTGATCTCCATCAAACGAAGGATATCCTCACGAGTCACCTCACGCACGAAATCAGCCACAAACGGTTTCAATCGCTTGTCGACGTGAGCCACAGCGGCATCCATATCCTTGGCATTTTCAAACTCCTTGTCCTTATAGATACGGTTTTCGATGAAGATCTTCTCAAGTGAACAAAAATGCAATTTTTCAAGCAATTCTCCCTTCTCATACTCAAGTTCCTTACGAAGCAAATCCTTCGTATGCTCGGCAGAGAATTTAAGCAATTCAGATACGTTTGTGAAAATCGGATGTTTATCCTTGATGACGCTGCAATAAGGAGAGATTCTCTTTTCACAGATATTTAACGCATAAAGAGCGTCGATCATCTTGTCCGAACTTGTCTTGTCGGAAAGGTGAAGGATGATTTTAACCTCCGAAGAAGTCTCATCCACAATATTCTTGATGCTGATCTTTCCCTTATCGTTGGCAGCTATGATCTTCTCCTTCAACTCTTCCGTCTTCATTCCATACGGAAGATCGGTGATCACCAACGTCTTATTATCTATTTTGCTGATATGGCTTCTCACACGAAGCACACCGCCTCTTTCTCCGTCATTGTATCTCTGGACGTCGCACATACCACCAGTTGGGAAATCTGGATACAATGTGAACTCCTCACCTTTTAGGTAGGCGATGGCAGCATCCAGGATTTCATTGAAGTTGTGAGGCATAATCTCCGTCTTCAATGTGACGGCGATACCTGTCGCACCCTGAGCCAAAAGCAACGGGAATTTTACAGGCAAGGTGATAGGCTCATTCTTTCTTCCGTCGTATGACTTCTTCCAATCAGTGATCTGCGGGCAGAACACGACGTCGAGAGCAAACTTAGAAAGACGAGCCTCAATATAACGTGGGGCAGCAGCGTCGTCGCCGGTAAGAATATTACCCCAGTTTCCCTGAGCATCGATAAGCAGGTCTTTCTGGCCCAACTCAACAAGCGCACCATAGATAGACGCATCACCGTGAGGATGATACTGCATCGCCTGACCCACAATATTAGCCACCTTGTTGTAGCGTCCATCGTGGATAGTCTTCATCGTATGCATAATACGACGTTGCACAGGTTTGAAACCATCTTCAATATATGGGATAGCTCGGTCGGTGATTACATAAGAGGCATAATCCAAAAACCATTGCTGATACATACCGCCAAGATGCAGACGCGCATCCTCACTGTTCATATCAGTAACGACATAGTTGGAATGGCCCATATTCTCTACGTCACCACCCGTCTCAAGGTCATCTATGTTCTCGTCTTCTTTGCTCATACACTAAATATTACATAAAATTGCCTCCAAATATACAAAAAAATCGACAAAAGGGAAAGTGGATTTCTCATTTTATATTTTTGACTATGCTTACATATTTTAGTAATTTTGCACAATCATATTGAAGATTGTTTGATTAAAGAGATGATGAACGATAATCTAAAAGACTACAACAAAACAAAAATTGCTTGTTACCTTGGTTTCATAACTCAAGCAATTGTAGCAAATTTCACTCCGCTACTATTCACAGCTTTCCATCGTGAATACGGAATTTCAATAGCAAGCTTAGCTCTTATCCCAGCGGTTTTCTACATTGTACAGTTGATCACGGATTTTATGTGTGCGAAATTCAAAAATATCAACTACCGCAAGAGCATCATTATTTCAGAAATAGCATCATCGTTAGGACTCATTGGTTTGGCTTTCATGCCATCACTGTTCAGCAACCCCATGGTGGGGATTCTAATCTGTGTCTGCGTATATGCGGTAGGAAGCGGACTGATAGAGGTGTTGGGCAGTCCTATAATAGAAGCATGTCCGTTTCCAAATAAAGAGAGCGTAATGAGTCTGCTCCACTCATTCTATTGTTGGGGAGCGGTCGGAGTGATTTTAGGATCGACGCTTTTCTTCGCATTCTTCGGCATAGACAACTGGAGAATACTGGCATGTATCTGGGCGATAATCCCTCTCTACAACATTATCAATTTTGCCACATGCCCTATCGAACCTATTGTAGAGGAATCCGAGGGCATGAGCATGGGACAGTTGCTTTGCAACCAGATGTTTTGGGTATTCTTGTTTTTGATGGTTGCCGCAGGAGCGTCAGAATGCACGATGGCACAATGGGCGTCGGCGTTTGCAGAAGCTTCGTTAGGTGTGGACAAAGCCATCGGTGATTTGGCAGGACCATGTGGATTTGCGTTCTGTATGGGACTTGGCCGACTTTGGTATGCCAAGAAAGGTCAGAATCTCGACCTGACATCCTATATGACATGGGCTGGAATACTTTGTTTCGCAGCCTACCTGATAGCATCATTATCTCCGATTCCGCTCGTCAGTTTGGTGGGCTGTATGATCAACGGTCTTGCCGTAGCCATCATGTGGCCAGGAGCCATCAGCATCACGTCTGCCAGAATACCATCAGGTGGAACTGCCATGTTTGCCCTTCTTGCTTTAGCTGGCGACGTGGGAGGAACAGTAGGACCTTCTCTTGTCGGAATCTTTACAAAATCAAGTGAGAATATACAAAGTGGATTGTTTGCAGCGTCTATATTCCCTGTTATTTTGGTAGTATGCCTTATTGGAATCAGAAAATATAAAAGATAAGACAAATTAACAAAAGGTAATTATAAGGGCAAGATTAACATGAACCTAACTATCCTCATTTTGGACAACTGCTATATAATCTCCTATAATATCCAAAACAAACAAGACAAAATGTTCATGAATCCTGAAACAAAAAAGTGGAGAATCTTTCGACCCTCCACTTTATATTTTGTGTTGTCTCAAACTTCGTATTACTCCTCGTCTTCCAAGAATCTCTGGTACTTAGCCTTCTTCTTTGGAATTCTGTATGAAAGCAACACCTCATGAGACTGTTTAGACAATCTTGCGATCTTACCCATACCAAGGTTGAATGCGTAACCGAAACGAAGACGATTCTTCTCCATACCGATTGTAAACGTCAACTCGTTTGAATCAAACCAAGAACCAGAACCGATATCTGGACGGTATGTCACACCTCCCCAGATCATTCTGTTGAAGAACGCCTGTGCATTAAGCTCAACCTTGCTAACCTTGTTACGATGCATCAACACGATAGCCGGACAGATTGTCAAGAAATCTGAAGGGGAAAGTGTTGCTCTTGAATACAAGTAGAACTGACGTCCTGGAACTGATGTTGTAACCTTCTCTTCATTGTTCAAGATATGCACGATAGAGGCACCGAACATTAGTTTTGGTGTAGCCAACTCCATACCGAAGTCCATATCTGGACTGAATTTCTTCTGTGCTGTAGCAGGGAATGAAGGCTCACCAACCTCCCATCTGTCGATTACTCTATGGTCTGTTGGATCCCAAGAGTGGTAAAGCAAACCAAAAGAAAGACCCATCGAAAGCAACATACTCTCATTCATGTTTACATGGTATGCGTATGCTGGTTTGCAGATGAATGTATGGTTGGCGATACCCAAGTCGTCGTAACTCATTGAGATACCGAAACCTGATCTTATCGACTCAACATAGTTGCTTACATTGAACACTCCATCTTTCGGAGAATCCTCAACGTTAGCCCACTGCCAACGACCGATCAAGAAGAAATCGATATCGTCGCTGTTTCCTGTTGCAGCAGGGTTGAAGTTCAATCGAGAGAAGAACTGCTGAGAAAGCATCAAATCTCTTTGTGCAAATGCAGATATTGCGCTAAACAAAGCTATGCAAATTGCTAAAAATCTAGTTTTCATATATTATGTCCTCCTCTTCTTATTCATTCAAAATCTTAATATCGGCACGACGGTTCTGCTCGTGCTCAGCCTCAGACTGTGCATTTGGAATCACAGGATCGTGGAAACCACGTCCGACAGAAACCAACTTGCTTGGATCCAAACCACGGCTGATCAACATACCCTTGATGTAATCCGCACGTTTCTGAGACAACTTAACGTTGTACTGGTCAGATCCACGGGCATCGGTATGTCCGGAAACCTCAAATATAGCTCCAGGGAACTCCAGCATTGCCTCTACCAACTCATCCAACTGAGCCTCATACTCTGGCTTCATCTGAGACTGGTTGAAATCGAAGAACATCAACACCCAGTGGAATCCCTTTGGCTCATCAATTGTAAAGTCTGGCACCAACTCTGGCTCACGAGTCGCAACGAATGGTGCTGGACGATAAATATCATCACTACCCTTACCTCCTGTTCTGTTTGACATGAACAAACAGATTTTTGGAGATCCGATCATATTGTAATCGTTTGAGCTTGAGTTGAACACTGAATCCAAATGGATTGGAGTATCCCAAATCTCCTTCTCCTCCTTTGTCACCTGACCTGTAGTTGTGTCTGTCGACTCACGAGTGATTGTCTTCAAATGAGAAACGTAGATATCCATACCACCATATCCGCCACCACGGTTAGATGCAAAATATAGCAATGTATCATTGTAACACCACGCATAGTCATCACGCGCGTTTGAGTTCATAGGGATAATACTATCACTTGCATTCTCTGGCATCTTCCAGCGTACATCATCTGTAGCTTTACCTCTATCTATATACCAGATATCACGTCCACCAAAACTCTTCTTTGGGAAATCAGCTGAGAAATAAATTCTGTCTCCACCCTTTGCTATAGTTGGGTTGAAGAATCCTGATATTCTATTATAACGGTATGTCCAACCAGCAGTCACTGTCGAACTTCCCTTGATTGGTTTACGCACCTTATTCAAACCTTGAATCTCTAGCTTGACTGGCTCAGTGTATCCACCGCCAACCCACTTCGACTCATACAAGTCTGAGTTTCCTACTTCATCTGTCTTTGCAAAATAGATTGTACGACGTTTTTGATCGTATGCAAACGTTCCTTCGATTCCAAGATCCTGCAATTCAGGACATGGCTCGATATCGACCAATTCGTATGTATCACCGATTTTCGCAATATAGGCGCTGTCTCCTCTAAAGAATACAACCTTTCCGTCTTTATATAATGACATCGGACGCTCCTGCATTTTCGAGCTGGCCTGTGAAGACGAGAACTCATATCCTTCCGTGAATTCCTCATGAATAGCAAATGACGGAATCGCAAACGCGACCGCCGCTATCAAGGCCATAATTATTTTCTTACTATTCGCAAACATAGATATACAAGTCTATACTTTAATATTATCCTTTTTTCTTTTTCCTTTTGTGACTTATGCCACATTGAACAATTTGCAAAGTAAGTTATAATTTTTAAAATTTTACAATATTTCGGTAGCATTTATTAACAATTATACAAAAATGTGCTAACAAACATTCATTACATAGCCCATTTCGTGAATAATTGCATATTCAATCAATAATATTGCAGTTTATTTCGATTATGAGCATATAATAAAGAAGGAGATTATATAGCAGTTGTCCAAAATGAGGATTGCAAAGGGCGCATGTTTGATTGTTGGGCCCTTGCCCCTCCCCCAACGCGAGGCCGTAGGCCGAGCGCATAAAGAAAAAGCCTATTAAAAAAATAAGAGATATCTGATTTCTCAAATATCTCTATTTTTACTACACATTTAATGTAGCACAAAAGGATTTAATATTAGGACTAAACTACAAAATGAATCCGTCTCACGACGTTCACTATATATACTACAAAAACCGTGCCAACTTTGATTTTTCGCGTGCCAAATTTCAATAAATTTTTATAAAAGTTCATATATAACTATAAATCAATAAAATAAAATTTAGTTTTATTTTTACTCAAAATTGGCATTCTCTCGTTTTTCACCGATAAATCACCATTTTTTTAGATTTTGACTACCTTTGTACTAATAAAAAAATCAAGACATGACTATCGAAGACGCTAGAATTTACTGTTTGAGCAAACCTCATGCCACAGAAGATATGCCTTTTGGCGACGATTATGTGACTTTCAGAGTCGGTGGAAAGATTTTTGCCGGTCTGCCGTTGACTGTGCCTAATCTTCTTGTATTGAAATGCGACGCGGATCTATTCGATGAGATGGTAGCGGAGTACTCTGCTATTGAGCAGGCTTGGCACTGGCATAAACGTTTGTGGATGCAGATTCATCTCGACGATGCGGAAATGACGTCGGAATTGGTTAAATCTCTCGTTGATAAGGCTTATGAGTTGGTCTATAATAAATTGACTAAGAAGGAAAAGGCGGCGTTGGAACAATGCTAAATTAAAATAAATAGATGAAAATGAAGAGATTATTTTTGTTTTTTTATTTTTTTGGAATACTCTTGATTCCTATTTATTCTGAGGTCTCGAATCAAAAAAAACACGTGGTAATAACATTCAC
>DCIP01000124.1 GCA_002317115.1 Candidatus Scybalocola fimicaballi | reverse complement strand
TTATAATCTTGGATTTAAACAGAATCAATAATGAGAAATATAAAACTCATAATAACATTTTTCTTAACCGTAATTTCTTCATCTCTTATGGGAAACAACACAGACTATGCCTCAAAATGGAATGAGGTAAACAACCTTATGGACAAGCCTTTACTGCAAGACGCCCAGAAGAAGGTGGATGAGATACGAGTAGCAGCAAAAAAGGAGAATGACGACCTAAACATTCTTAAATGTGAAATCTACGACTACGCGATCGAATTCGGTTGCGAATACAACATTACATCAGAAAGCAAAATAAAGCCCGGCAACGCTAACCGTGAAGAGGGCGAAGACATCATAATCAAGCATTACAATAACGCAGAAAAACTGCTGAATTCATTCAACTCTCCCGTCGACAAGGCTTGCTGTGAACTATTCATGGCAAAGATGCTGATGAATTTCATCGAAGTGATGGAAAGATATCCAGGCAGCGTGCCAAGCGTCAAAGAGGAAGATGGCAAACAATTCTCTGCAGAAGATTTGCGTGAGATGTCGCATGAGAATCTACGCAATCTCATCCGCTCCCACGTCGACAATATAATTAAAAGTAAGGAGACGCTACTATCCACGTCTTCAGAAAGATACAAATCTTTGTTTGTAAACGCTAATGACATTAACGCTAACGTTGACATTAACAAAGAGTTTCGTCCATCTGTGTTTGACGCGATGCTTCCGTCGCTAATATCATTCTATTACGAGGAAATTGTAATTCTTAACAGTGCAAGATTCTATCTGCCTATACATCTTGTTCAGAAGGATTTGCTTAAGAAAGACCTTCTCAACTCTTTGTTTGCCGACGTGATAAATTATCACAACAGCAAAGAAGAGTATGGAGCGGCATTGTCGGCAGAGTTAACTCGTCTGCAATATTTGGAAAGATCTTATGACTATATAGACAACAAAACTAAAATCGCCACTTTGAACAGACTCATCAAGCAATACGACGGAAAGACTTCCTGCGTGGTGAATGCTGTTGTGAAGAAGCATGAGGTAATGTTTACGGAGATATCTAATATAAAAGGCAAGAGCGACGTCGACGAACAAAAACTCATTGCGTCATATCCAAAACTCATTATAGATGAAGCCAATGAATATATAAAGAAATATCCGGACAATTCTAATACAAAACAACTCAATTCAAACATCGAATTCCTTAACAAACAGGAGGCCATCGGCTCACTTAAAAAGGATGCTATTGGCAAGGGACAAGATGTGATAATCGGACTCAATTATGCCAACATCGATGTGCTTAATGCAGAGATATACAAGATTGACATGAATCCTGTAGAGGTTGAAAAGAATCAATACAATGAAAATAAATTAAAGAAAGGGAAACTTGTATCTAAAAAGACTTTTAAGCTGACTCCTTCTAACTACATAATAAGCAATGACACCATAATAAATATTGGAAACGATTTAGATTATGGCTACTATATTGTCTATTTCAACGATAATAAAAAATCTGAGAACAATAATTATCTGACATTCCGCATCACTGATCTTTCTGTGTTGGATGCCACAGCAGTCGGCGGCAACAGAAACATCTTTGTC
Source organism: Candidatus Scybalocola fimicaballi (assembly GCA_002317115.1). Lineage (GTDB taxonomy): Bacteria > Bacteroidota > Bacteroidia > Bacteroidales > Paludibacteraceae > UBA1723. The sequence goes on along the minus strand of DCIP01000124.1, from coordinate 39,820 downwards.
GTTGATGGCAAGACTGGCCATCCTGTAAGCGGAACGACTATCGACAAATACTCTACAACCAACGGAGATTACAAGGCAGAAGAGAGCCAAACATCATCTAAGGATGGCAAAGTGAGTTTGTCTATACCGGATAGAAAAAGATATAAGCTACACGCTCACAAAGGCAAAGACATTCATGCCCAATGGCTTAATATTGAAAAGCATGATGCTGACAGAAACGTTGCTTACAGCTCCATAAAAATAATGACAGACAGAAACATCTATCGTCCAGGGCAGGCCGTAGAGGGAAAAGTCATTTTGTCGTATCTTAGCAAAAACGACGAGCATGTAATCGACAACCAAAAAGTCAATTTGTTTTTTAGAGATGCCAACTACGAAATAATAGAAGTGAAGAATATCACCACTAATGAATTCGGCTCGGCTCCGTTCCAATTTGTGATTCCGTCTGACCGTATGAATGGTGACTTTTCAATAACAGCAACTTTCAAAGACAACAAGAATCGCAAACAAACACAAACTCATCCTATATCAGTTGAGTCATACAAGCTTCCTATAGCAGAGGCTTCCATCAAGACAAAAGACGGAAGTTCAGTCGTGTTTGGCAGCAAACTTGTATTTGAGGGAGAGATAAAGAATTTTTCAGGAGAAGCGGTAGGAGGAACAACCGTAAAATATCGTATAGAAAAAGATTACGGATCAGAGATTCTATTCTCTGGGGAGACAAAATGTGATGATGATGGCAAGTTTACAATCACAACGGATTCCGCAATAACTAAAGAGGTTGCCTATTCTGTCAAAGCCATTATCGACGCCGTATTGCCAAGCGGAGAGAGTGTGACTTCAAGCACACAAGTGAACTTGGAAGAAAACGAGGTGGTTTGCCACTGGGGTGGAGAATCTTCTGAAATTGAGAAAAACACGCCATTCAAATTCACTGCCAATATATTCAACGCGGCTAAAGTCAACAGTGAAGCAGAAGTGATAATCTCAATCTCAACGAAGGAGGATAAAGAGAAAAATTTAGAAAGTAAAACGCTTATTACTAAGCACATCACTGGCAAAGGTATGACAGATGTCTCTTTGGATTTATCCTCATTATCTACCGGACGCTACAACTTAAATATCAAATCCACATCTGGTGGACTACTTTCTTGGGGAGATATTTTGGTTTACGACAAGAACTCTTCTAAAATGCCAGCAGAACTTCAAACTCAACTATGGATACCAACCGACAGAGAAGAGTGTTCTCTTTCAAAAGACGCCGAAATTTTGGTTGGTTCAACAGAGAAAGATGCCAAAATCTTAGTGATAGTCAGAGATGAGGAGAACCAATTCCTAAGTTCCGAATGGATAAGCATCAATAATGAGCAGAAGATTTACAAAGTGCCATTCAGCAAATATTTTGCAAACAACTCCATCCAGACAGTCAATGTGGAATTCATTATCGTAAGAGACAACAATACTTATACCAGAAACATTGATGTCGCAAGAAAAGAATCTAAAGAAATAAATAAGATTGAGATTCTTGAGATTGTACGCAAAATAGTGCCAGGCGAGAAGCAGAAAATCAGAATGGCAGTTAAGCCAACTGACAGCAGTTACGAAATCGCAGCTGTAATGGTAGACAAAAGTTTGCCTGGAATACTTCCATCTTGGAATACTTTAGGTCATTACAACACCTATCGTCATAGTTTTTCTACAAACACATCACAATCTTACTTCAAGCATTTCACCATAAATGAAAATATCTGGCATGCTTCGTACAAAGATATGCCTAACATGAAATTCTTGTGGGATAATATCTGTATGCCAAACAGGAGGCACTGGGGACTTGGTGTTACAGGAGCAGTGAAAATGGCAGCTCCAAAGCTTATGAGAAGCATGAATGCAGTAGAAGAATCAATAGATTTATCACTTCAATCTGATTATACAGAAAAGAAGATTGCTGTAATGGATGATGAAGCTGGTTCAAATGGAGCCAATCCAGAGCCAATACCTCCTGTTGCCGATTTTTCAGACGTCAAAGTTCGTGATAACTTTGTGGAGACGGCATTCTTCTATCCTCAGTTAACAACTGCGGCTGACGGCAGTGTAGCGTTTGAGTATACAGCTCCTGATGCTTTGACTGCGTGGAGAATGATTGTTTTTGCTCACGACAAGAAAGCCAACAGTTGCATCACAAGTGAAGATTTGCAGACTCAGATGCCGTTTGCGGTAAAGGCAAGTTTGCCAAGATTCGTGAGAAAGGGAGACAAATGTTCGTTTGCCACTACGATTACAAATAACGATGAGAAAGAAAAGTCTGGCGACGTCGCAATCATAATCAAAGACGTTGCCACAGACAAAATCATCTCTCAGCAGAGCCGCAAGTTCAGTTTGGATGCAAATAAATCAAAAGTTGAAGAGTGGAGTTTCGACGTGCCAGCGGGAGTGGCCTCAATCGAAGTGAAGATGGTCGGCAAGAGCGGAACATTCTCCGACGGTGAGGTTCATCAGTTGCCAGTATTGCCAGACGGCACACATGTGGTGAAGAGCAAATCAATGCACGTCAGAGGTGGAGAGACAAAAGATTTCTCTATCGACTACAATGAGAAAGAGATGAAAGATGCCGAACTCACTGTGGAGTATACCGACAATGCAGTATGGCAGTCGCTTATGGCACTACCGTCTATAAAAGACGCACGATATGAGTGTGCGACTGAATTCATCTCATCTGTCTACGTCAACCAAATGGCTCAACGTATCGCCCTACTCTACCCTGAAATCAAAACCGTAGTGGAGGAATGGAAGAAAGAGGGAGACCATGCAGCGTCGCCACTCGATCAGAACCAAGAGTTGAAAGAAGTGTTGATGAAGCAAACACCTTGGATGTGTGAGGCAAAGAGCGAGAGCGAGCAGAGAGCGAAGATTGTTGAGCTATACGACAAAGATAGAATCAGCAAAGCCAACAAAGATGCCATCAGCAAGTTGGAAAAACTACAGCAAGCCGACGGAGGATTCGCATGGTTTAGCGGATTCAAGTCGAGCGAATATGTCACTGTGGCTGTGGCAGAAAAGATGGTGGAGATGCGTGAATACGGCGTCTTGCCAAAGGAATGCGAGAAGATGTTGAAGAGTGCAGTGAAATACATCGACAACGCATTGACCGAGGCATACGAAAATGAGATTAACAAAAAATGGAATGCTGACAGAGAATGGGTGTTCGACGTCTTCAGAATCAGAATCTCATACGATAAAAATCTCAGCAACAACACAAAGAAGATTCTTGACTACTATGTGAAGAAAGCGGACAAGGAGATCAAGGAGATGACGTTGTTTGGCAAAGCATCGTTTGCAATCGTGTTAAATATGAAGGGCGACGTGAAAGAGGCGAAGACAATCGTCGAGTCATTGCGTCAGAGTGCGACAAATACTGAAGAATTTGGAATGTACTGGAAAGGCAACCAGGATAGTTGGGGACGTTATGGAAATGCCATCGCAACACACGCAATGCTGACAAAAGCATTTATGAAGACCGGTTGCGACGCGAATGAACTATCCGACCTTCGTTTCCATCTCATCACAAAGAAAGAGACAACTCAGTGGAATAATGCCCACAGCACACTCGCAGCCATCGATGCACTCGTGGGTGATCGTTCCAACGCAAAAACTGAAGACTCGAGATCTCGCGTCTCTACTGCCACTATTAAAATCGGAGGCAAGCAAGTCGACGCGAAGAGAACATCCGGCGACGGATATATGAAGATTCACTACAACAAAGATAGCTTCACACCTGAATTGTGCAATGTCCACGTCGAGCAGCCACAAGGACAGGAAGGAATAGGAGGCATTTACATCTCTTACGACGCTCCGTACTCGGAGATCACAAGTGGAAAGAGCGGAATCGAGATCAAGAAGAAGATGTACAAAGTGGTGATTGCCAACGATGACGACTACAATAAAGAGATGCTTCAGGAGATCAAAGAAGGAGAAAAACTTCAGAAGGGAGACAAAGTGAAGATTGTGATGACGCTACGAAGCGACAGAGACATCGACTTTGTGCAGGTGCTCGACCTACGCGCAGCTTGTCTTGAACCAGTCAGAAAACGACCAGGAATCGAATGGGCAGACGGCAAGATTTACTACCAGAGCATCACTGACAGTGAATACAGCATGTTCTTCGACCGTATCAGCAAAGGCACACGAGTATTCGAATATACGCTGCATGTGACACAGAGCGGTGAATACACACAAGGAATCACAAAAGTCATTCCACACTACTGCCCTACTTTTGGAGCAAATTCAGAAGGAGGAAAAGTATTGGTTAAATGATGAATGCTAAATGCGGAATGTGAAAATTTAATTTTGCATTCCGCACTTATAAATTCGCTTTTTTTCATTATCTTTGCGAATATTTGCGGTTTATGTTGTACACACTAATAAAAGGCATGTTAATAGGAGTTGTTGTGTCGGCCCCAGTTGGACCGATCGGCGTGTTGTGTCTACAGCGTACACTAAACAGAGGAAAAGCCCACGGTTTTGCCACGGGATTCGGGGCCATGCTATCAGACATGATCTATGCGTTGATTGCAGGATTCTCAATGTCGATGGTGATCGGATTCATTGAAGATCATAAACTTGCGTTGGAGATTCTTGGTAGCATCGTCGTATTTTTCTTTGGATTGCACACATACAGAGACAATCCCGTCGCCAAGTTGAAGAACATGGAGACAAGCAAAGGAAGTGTGATACAAGACTTTCTTTCGTCGTTTGGATTGACCATCACTAACCCGCTTGTGGTATTCTTGTTCATCGGCGTCTTCTCAAGATTTTCATTTTTGACAAGCGACGCGAGCACACTACAAAATGTGCTTTGCATCTCATCCATATTGGCCGGAGCATTAGTTTGGTGGCTATTAATCGTCAATATCGCCGACATTTTCCGCAGCCGCTTTAATTTGCGTGGATTAGTGATTTTGAACAAGTTGACAGGTTCCGTCCTAATGATTCTTTCTGCCTGCACATTGATTTATACAATCGTATCGGGGATTGTAGGATAACGTATTTACATTTACTTATAGTAACAAGAAAAACAAAAAAAATGGGGAAAAAGGAAATTATAGCAAACAATATCGATTCATCATTCATAGCAGAAGTCAAAAAAATTGTTGAACAAGGTCGTCAGCAAGCTTATGCGTCTGTGAGCAAATTAATGATTGAGACTTACTGGAAGATCGGAGAACGTATTGTATTACAAGAACAAAAAGGAGCAAACCGTGCAGAGTATGGAGCACAAATCATCTCAAAACTATCAGAAGAGTTGACGCGAGTTTACGGCAAAGGATTCAGTGGCAGATACTTGAGAGCATTTAGGCAATTTTATCTTGTTGTTCCTGATTTGGAGATTTGGAAATCACGATTTCCAAATCTTACTTGGACGCACATTCTCAAAACATTACGAGTTGACGATCCTACCGCTATACGATGGTATTTATCAACTGCATCACAAGAGATGTGGAGTGTACGCACACTTGACAGAAATATTCAATGTTAGTTAAGGGAACCAGACAACACAATAAAATGAAATCATGTCAAAAAAATCAATAATCGTTTCTATAGCCGTTGGTGTATTTTTCTGGTTAATCACAGCCAAACTTTGGGTGGGACTTATTGGTGCAGCATTTCTTGTCGCTCTATTTATAAGTTCAGACTTTAATACTAATAAAACAGGACAAAAAGATAACAACGAATACGAATTCTCCAAAGAAGATGAGGAGCTCTACAAGTATACTCTTTTGGTGTTGATGGCGGAAGTGATGAAAAGCGACGGCAAACTGAAATCCAGAGAGTTGGATGCAGTCAAGGCCTCAATCAGAAGACATTATAAAAGAGAGAATGAGCAGAAAGAAGCCCTTAAAAAATTCCAGTCGATCCTAAAAACTGATTATGACATATTATTTCTCTGCACCGAAATCAATGATAAACTTGACGACGTCGCTGTGACAGAGCTTTTCATGGAAATTCTGGCTGTCGCTTACGCAGATGACGATTTCAACAAAGATGAAAAGAACGAGATCAAAGCAATCAGAGATTATTTGGGCATCTCGACACAAGAATACCAGAGAATTTACTCTCTTTTCATGAAGAAACGTCAGAAGGGATATTATAAAACGAAAACGAAGGCGAAAACAAATACAGATTCACAACATAAGCAAAATTATAATTATAGCCAGAGTAGCAACCAAAATTATAATCATAGTTACAATCAAAAATCTGAGGACTACAGCGACAGTGCAAAATATATAACTATCGAAGAACAAGAAGCTTACGACATTCTTGGCGTAGACTGCAACGCTTCTGACGAGGAGATCAAAAAAGCCTATCGTGCTTTGGCTGTCAAGTACCATCCCGACAGAGTGGCGAGATTGGGTGACGAGGCTATACGTCAGGCTACAGAATCGATGAAAGAGATAAATTACGCTTGGGATTTTGTGAAAGAAGCGAGAGGAATTAAGTAGGAGTAGCTTAGAGCTTAAAGCTTAGAGATTGGAGATTAGAGGTTGTTGGAGGATCGTGATTCAACTTCATAATTTCAAAAGTTAAAATAGCTTAAATAGTTGCGATATATATTATTCAGCAAAACGCAACAAGCATATTTTTAATATTTTTGTTATAATATTTATGCGAACGCAAACATTATTGTTGTTAATGTGAAAAACATATATAATATATAACAAGTCGTTTAATACATAAAAATCAATCATTTAATAAAACATTTTGCTGCATCGGCCCTAATATTGACAGCAGCGACGGGAGTTTTTGCACAGGATGCAGTTCCAGTTGTTAAAGATATTGATCTTTGCGTGCGGAGATATCGTCAAAGTTGATTTAAGCAATGTTGTGATGGATGAAGGCAGTCATGTGGAATGGTTCAAGACAAACGATTACTCTATGTCACCGGCTAAGACTGGAAGAATCTTGTCTTTTTCAAAAAATGACTACGGGACATACTACGTCCGTTACATAAACGGATGTTACGCATACATCACAGTCAAAATCATTGGAGCTAACGACATCACAGTGGAGCCTGTCAACCAAACGATTTGTGCTGGCGAGGAGGTGGAATTGAAGGCTACAGTGACACCTGCGAATGCAAAAATCATTTGATACCGTTGTCTGTAGAAGTGTACCGTCCATTGGAAGGAGCATTGGAAGATCAGACAATCTGTGAAGGACAGACCGTAAGAATCGACGCAGGAAGCTACGAAGCGACAACATACACATGGATTGTCGACGGAGACACAATTCCAGGCGGACGCTACTTCCAGGCTACTCCCGAAAAAGACACAGAATACCAAGTTTTGATGACTCGCGGAATATGTAAGGCAGAGGACAAGGCAATAGTCATAGTCAAGACAAACCCAGTAATCCTTTCAATCGACTCTATAGACATCAAAGAAAGAGAGGTCGTAATGGATCCAGCCTTCGGCACACCCGTATTCCAATTCAAACTTGACGATGGAGAATGGACAGAAGAGAGCCGTCTAACTGAATTAGCGGACGGAATGCACACTATCTATGTGGAAGATGCTAACGGATGTTCACTGAACCAATCTTTTATCGTAAACACAACTAATGACACACCAACTATCTTTGCTGATAAAGCAGACGAGATCATCAACGTCTACACAATCTCAGGAGCATTAGTGAAATCTAACGTCAAGAGATCAGATGCATTGAATGGTTTGTCAAACGGCACTTACATTGTAGGCGATAAAAAGACAATTATTAGCAAATAAAAGCAGAGACATACCGACGTCTCTTAACAATAAGGGCAATTTCACATTTGTGGGATTGCCCTTTTTTATTCTAATTCGTAAATTATTATTCAAATTCGTAAAAAACAGCATCCTATCCATCTAAATTTTACTGATTTGACTTGTTTCATCTATATACATTTATACGTTTGCAAAGTCTTTGGTGCTTTATGTTAGTTAGATTAAATAAACTTGTAAAAATAAGATTATGAAGAGACATATACTTTCAATAATGAGTCTAATCGCCGCATGCACGGTATCGGCGACTCAATACATGCACATAAACCTTCCTGACGGGAAAGAGTACGACATCAAAATAGAAAAGACAGACAATGTAAGCCATGTAAAACAAGGCGACGAAGTCTTTATCAAAGTGACTCGCAAAGACAACACCTTCTCACTCTATCCGTCGACAGGAGCAGAAGTCACATTCGACGAGGAGATTGCACGAATGGACGGCGACCACTCAAACTGGAACGTTTTAGGAATGGACGTTGAAGGATGTGTGCTAGACACATCCCGTGCAAATTTCATGAGATTGGCAGGTGTAGACCAATGGGAAATTGAAAGAGCATTAATGGAGGCTCAACAGATATACAACAGCTGCATTTGGGCCAAACAAAAAGAAAACAAAATTCAATATTCAGACATTGAGGAGAAGACTCTAATTTCATCCAACAAATCAGCCACTGATTTATTTGTTGAAATATCCAACAACGAGGAATTCAGAAAAGAAAACTTGATCTTCTCCCCTACCAGTCTGCAATATGCATTAGCAATGTTGGCTAACGGAGCCGACGACGATGATGCCTATGCAGAGATCACAAAATTTCTGGGCAATCAGGATATGCCGCTCGACCAATTGAATGAACTATATAAAAAGCGTTTGACAAAAATGCAAATGGTGAATCCTTCGGAAGTTCAATTAGGCATTGCAAACGCAGTATTTTTGCAAAACGGCATCCCATTCGGTAAGAATTTCTTGCAGAACATTGAGGATTTCTACAAAGGTTCTGCCAACAATGTTGATTTCACTGACGATTCAACATACGTCGTCATGGACAAATGGGCAAGCGACAACACTAACGGAATGATCCCAACCATTGGGCTTCAAAAAAATCCGTCTCTATGGTTAGTGTTGGCTAACGCCTTAAGTTTTCAATCGGAATGGGAAGATAAATTTATGCCAGAGAACACAAAACCTGGTAAATTTCTCACATCAGAAGGAGATAGCGTAATTGTCGACAAAATGAATCAGGCATTTGAAGGTAATTATGCAGAAGGAACAAACTATCAGCTTGTCTCGCTTTCTTTCTACGAGGGGTTCCAAATGAATGTGATTCTACCAAATGAAGGAATAGATCCATTATCCACTCTTGCAGAAATCGACTTTGATAACATCAATTATAAATATGACGAGAATCCAAACCAAGATGTAATGATCGTTTATTGTCCAATACTATCATTACCTAAATTCAATATCGACACAAAGATTGATTTGAAGTCCGCCATGTGTAGTCTTGGCTTAACAAATACATTCGAATCATATTTCAACAACATTGCGAACAATGTGTTTGTAAGCAAAATAGATCAGCTTGCGCATCTTGAGATCGATGAAGACGGTGCAAAAGGAGCAGCTGTGACTGTTATCCCAATGGTAGGATCATGTCTGAAAGAATACAGATACATCGACTTTGACGTTAACCGACCATTTATCGTCACCATCAACAATCCACGCTCTCATGAATTGTTGTTCTTAGGTTTGATCAACGATCCAACGAAATAAACATAAATTTTGAAAGCAAAGAAACATACACACAATCCCAGCCTCATTTCGTGGTTGGGATTTTTATTACATACTCCGTTATTTTCTCTTATTCTGTTTGCGTTCAATGAGTTTTAATAACTATATTCGCAATTGTAACCGTAAATTGAAAAATATGCTAAACAAAATCACAGGACTATTGACTGCAGTGTTGTTTGTCTTAGGACTAACATTTACAAGCTGCACAGAGAAAAATGCCACTAAATTTGGTATAGAAATCGGATTGCAATTAGCAAATCGTGATTGCCCAATGGAAATTGACGAAGGCGAGATTCTCACTAAGGTAACTTTGGACAATGATGTTTTCACCTACAATGTCGAAGTGGATGAAGAGATTTCAGAACTAGATTTCGACTACGCCAACACTAAAGAGGCAAGCGATGATCTAAAAGCCACATTCCAATTACTTTCGATGAGCGACAAAGACACAAAAGAGTTATTGCAGCTCTGTAAAGAATCCAAATTTGGAATTGCATTCAAGTACACAGGCAAACATTCAGGCAGAAAAGCAGTCACTGCAATCAATTACACTGACATTCCTTAATAAAATGCAAAATATGAGGAGACGCGATTATTCACGTCTCCTCATTTTTTAAACATACAAAATTAATATAGCATCCGACGTCAACCTTACGTCCCTGTTTGAGCAGAGAATTTACGCAATGAAAGTAGTGCCTTTTTCATTTTAAAACCATTCTTTTGTAGTTATCCAAATTTATTTTAATTTTGCAACCGTTAGTCCTACGTCGAAAGACGGCAAACACGCTTGGGTTATCAAAATGTGACTGAGACAACTTGGCATTTAGATTTAGTCCTTTCTAAATGAAGGTCTTTTTCATTAAAACTCTGAAAAATAGAAAACTAAAATATGAACAAAACCATGAAAAAGAATTACGCAAAAGCCGGATGGCTTGGTGCATTCCTTCTTTTATCTGCGACGGCAAACAGCCAAATCAAGGTTGAGGCCGAAGATTTCATCGCCAAAAAAGATGGAGCCACAGAGATCGTCTTTGAAAACGACAAAAAATCAATCGGTTATTTTGACGAAGAGGGAGAGCAACTAACTTACGAAGTAGAGATTCCTTCTGATGGTCTATACCAGGTTTCTTTCCATTATCTTACAGGAAAGGATGGTAATGTAAAGATCCAAGATGAGGAAGGCAACTACTCTCTATTCAGCATTCAGGCAAACAACGCTGAGAAATGGTGGGAGGTGCCAATGAACAACTGGCCTGACTTCCCTAAAGAGGAGAGCGCATTGTTCCCATTGAAGGCAGGAAAGCAGAAATTCTATGTGATTTGTACAGGTAAGTCAGTCAACCTTGACTACTATACATTCACAAAAACATCTTCTACAGACGCTGCGGTAACTAAGATCACAACAAATCCAAGCAAGCTTAACCTTATGCCAAGCGAGACAATCGACATCGTGGCTAAGGGATACAACAACGCTGGCGAGTTGATCGCAGCAAACACAAAATGGTCGTCTAACGTTAAAGACGGTCGCTACAAAGCTGCCGCAAGCGAGGGTTCCGACGTCATCACAATCACAATGGGTGAGATAGTCAAGGAGTTGAAGGTGAAGATCGCCAGACCAACTAAGAGACAAGATTTCGTTGTGACAAAGAACGGTAAGCTTAACACTAAGAACGGTGCTGTACGCAACGAGAAGGGTGAGAAAGTTTGTTTGATGGGACCAAGCTGGTTCTGGAGCTGTTCAGCTCCACAGTGGTGGAAGGCTGAGACTGTTGACTACTTGGTAGAGAACTGGAACATCCAGTTGATTCGTCTACCAGTTTCAATCGCTCCAGGAGACAACACTTGGACAAACCACGACGCTACTTGGAATACAGACAACTACCTACACAGCCCGGAATACACTAAGGCATTGGTAGACGACATGGTACGTGCCGCTATCGAGAATGACATCTACGTCATCATCGACTTCCACGAGCACTACGCTGAGCATTGGGTTGACCTTGCAAATGATTTCTTCACATATTTCGCAACTAAGTGGGGTGATTATCCAAACGTTATGTATGAGATCTTCAACGAGCCTAAGTGTAGCGACGGTGAGGTTGTAACATACGCTAAGAAGGTTATCCCTACAATCAGAAAGATCGACGACGACAATATCATCATCGTAGGTTCTTCTGAATACTCACGTCACCCAGACGCTGTAACTTCTGCTGGAGAGGGTTATTCTAACATCGCCTACACATGGCACGGTTACATTGAGTGGGGACACCAGTCAGACTGGAACGGAAAGGATTCGTGGAATAACGGAGTTCCTGTTGTTGTAACTGAGTGGGGTATGGATCCAGGAAACACAGGTGGTCTACTTGACAAATATAAGCAGGCAGGCGTAATGTCAGCATTCTGGTCAATGTCAAACAAGGGTGGAAATGATTCAAAATGGTCTATTCTAAAAGACGATTGTTTCAAGACTACAGGTTGGACAGAGTCTGACATGACAGTTGACGGAAAGTACATGCTTAACCAGGCAAAGAGTTGGATCAGCTACAAGCCTGTAGTTACAGTACCAGTTGCCAAGGAGTTGTCAATGAGCATCTGCAGTGCTAAGAAATTCTACTTACCTACTGACGAGACAACACTTACAGGTGATGCAGCAGGAGGTAGCGAGAACTACAAGTTCGCATGGAAGCAGGTTTCTGGTCCGAGCGACGCTGCAATCGCAAACGCTAACTCAGCCACTACAAAGGTAAGCGGACTTGAGGCTGGACAGTATGTATTCAAATTGACAGTTTCTGACGGTGAGGATGAGGTTTCAGAGTCAGTTAAGGTAACTGTATTGCCAGAAGGATATGTTGATCCAGGTTTGATTGATGATTTTGAAGACGGTGACCTTATCTCTAAGTGGGGAGGTAATTGGTTTGACAAGAATGATGCTGACAAGAAAGCCAGCACATCATCAAAAGTCACATTGTCTGTAAAAGACGGTGCTATTAACGCAGACTACACAATGGGTGCTGAGTGGCCAGGTGAAGGCTGGATGGGTGCTCCTTACTGCAGCGTCGACATGTACTTGAGCAAGACAGAACAAGGACAAGATCTTTCAAGCTGTGAGAAGATCTCTTACAGATACAAAGGCCCTGCTCACGAGTTCCGTGTATGTATGACAGACGTTAAAGACGACGACTACCATACAAAGAACGTATCATCAGCATCAGATTGGACAGAGGTGACTGTAAACTGGAGCAGCTTGAAGCAGGCTTCAGACTGGGGTAAGGATATCGACTTTGATTTGGGCAGCATCGACAAGTTTAGCTGGCAGATCAAGGAAGGTGTTGGGAAGAAGGGAACTTTGATGATCGACGACGTAACATGCGTAGGCGGACGTTCTGCAATTGAGAATGTTGCTGATGATGAGGTTTCATTCGTTATTGCTCCAAACCCAGCAAAGAACGGAGTAGCATACATCTACGTCGCAGAGAAGTGTAATGTGACTGTAACTGATATTGCAGGTAGAGTTGTAGCTCAGTGCGTAGCAGTTCCAGAACTTGACAACAAGATCAGCATCAAGAATGCAGGTATCTATGTAGTTAAGGCAGGCAACGAAGTTAAGAAGTTGATCGTTAAGTAAGACATCAATTAGAGACGTCAGAATGTGGCGTCTCTATCAAAATTAGACAAGAAAGGTCGGGCAAATTGTCCGACCTTTTTTGATTTATATTATATTTGTTGCCAATAAAATTGGCAACTCAAGATTTATTATTACATTTACATTGAAATAAGTTTAGTCAGTTTTGATTAGACACAGTATAAAAACAAAAAAACAGTTACAAAACATGGGCAAATTCATTGATTTGCGATGCGATTTCGGGTTCAAATATTGTATGTCCGACCCGATAATCATGAAATCATTTCTAAATGCAATTTTAGATGGCGATGAGGACAAAATCACAAAAGTAAGGTTTCAGAATGTGGAGAAGCCAGCAACTCAAAAAGAGAGGCGAGGCGTGACATTCGATCTTTACTGCACAACAAACAAAGGTGATTCGATTTTGATTGAGATGCAGAACTCATGCCAGAAGTTTTTCAAAACCAGGGCAAATTTTTACGTCTATAAACTTATGGACAGTAAAATCAAAAGAGGATTGTCGTGGAGGAAGATGAAAAAGGATATTCCAAAGATCATTGGAATCTTTATTATGGGGAAGGCAATGGCAGGAATCGACAAGGTTGTGACCAGAACAGCGGAGTGTGATTTAGATACAGGGGAGCTATTTGGGGACAGACATCGAAAATATTTTATAAATTTGCAGAAATTCAAGTTTGATGAAGGCAACATCACACTGAAGAATATCTGGCTTTACAGTTTCAAAAATTTAGGAAGTATGGAAAATATCGACCCATCAGTATACGAAAGAGCAGACAAAGGTCTTCTACGTTTGATAGAGAAGGCTCGAGTCGGAGCACTTTCTGAAAAAGATCAGATGCTCTATGAGGCAAGCATGAAGATGTTAGAAGATGAGGAGCCTACCTATGACGAAGGCTTGAAGGACGGAAGAATCCAAATCGCCATGGATATGAAAAGAAAGGGATTCGACGCCTCATTGATTCATGAACTGACTCATCTCTCTTTAGAAGAAATCGAAAAGCTATAAAATTGGACACGAGACATCACCTCGTCGTTTGTATTTAATGCAACGAAAGGAATCGAACAAAAAGAGACGTCGCAAACAAATGCGACGTCTCTAAATTTTTCAATCAACCAATAATCTTATTTCCAGAAAGTCTCTTCAAGCTTTAAGCAGAACCAGTGGTAAACTGGAAGATGCAACTCCTGAATCATGTAAGTCTCAGTCTGCGGCACACGCACACAAACATCAGCGATTGCAGATAGTTTACTTTCATTAGCACCAGTAAGCCCAATCACTTTCAAGCCTTTAGCCTTAGCGACGGTAGCAGCGTAGAGCACATTCTGACTATTTCCCGAAGTAGAGATGGCAAGCAGCACGTCTCCTTCTCGGCCATACCCCTGAACCTGTTGAGCGAAACACATAAGCGGTTCACAATCGTTAAGGTATGCAGTAGTCAAAGCCACATGGCCATCCAACGCTATAGCAGGCAAAGCTTCCTGAAGTTTGTCGACAAGATTCTTACCCATCACAGGGTCGAGAGCCATAATCGCGTCGCTCTCCTCTTTACTTATCTTACGTGGGTTTCTGAACCCCTTCATCAATTCACCTACAATATGTTCTGCATCGGCAGCGCTTCCACCATTACCGCAAACCAACAACTTGTGACCTTTAGAGTAACACTCAATAAGTGTATCTAACATCGCCTGCAAATCAGCGGAGCACACCGAAAGTGCAGGATATCGATTTATCAAATTCAACATAAGTTACAAGTTTCATATTTTATACAAATGTAGGGAAATTCTTAGAGCTATACAAATTGTAACATCACTTATACAACATGTATTTGACAAATAAACTTCATATAAATGCGTAAAAATGCATCAATAGCAAAAAACATCAATCAAAATTTTAAATTTGGACTTACATGAGTATCACACATATTCTTTTTTGATTGCCGTCAACAAAAAAAACAACATATATCTAAAATTGCTTGCCCTTCTAAATATTTTTCAATACTTTTAATAATATTTCAGTACGGATTTTATTGGATAGCCAAATCACAACCAACATTAACCATCCAACTGAAGATATGAAATATAATCAAATTCAGAGACTATATTAAATAATATGAAACTAAATTACATACAGGGATTAAAAGGAGTATCAATGTTGACGGTATTATTTGGTCATTTTTATCTGATTTTCAATGTTCTCATGTCAGAAGGGCAAATCAATCCTCCACTTAACATCTTCATAAACGGGAATCTTGCAGTATGCTTATTTCTGATAATGTCAGGATACCTGATAGGAAAGAGCGCGTCAAAGATATCTTCATTATCCGACTTGAGCCAAGCTATTATAAAACGTTATTTACGTTTAGGAATTCCAATTTCGTTTGTAGTAGTCATAGCATATATTTTTTATTTGACAGGACTATACCAGCTGCAAAAGATCAACGAGCTTGCGCCAAACATAGCAATAGAATCATTTTATGTCAAAATCAAGCCGATACATTTTTTGGAAAATTTGTTTTTTTCCCCATTGGGAAGCAGTAAAGTACTTGGCCCTTGTTGGATGCTCATATACATTTTTGTCGGTTCGATTATCATATATTTGTTGGATATTTATCATAGAGGGAAATCGCTTGTTCATATAGCTGCATCAACACTCATTTTAATTTATGCAACAAATTCCACATGTTCCATATACTTTGCTTGCGTATTAATTGGATACTTATCATACATATTAGACAAAAATTTTCCAAACATCAAGTCAGACAACAGAATGACCATAGTGGCATTGCCATGTATTATCATAGGATATTACATTCAAACAAAAACAGACGTCTTAAACTGGAATGCCACACAAAGTGCAACAGCAGCCACTTTATTTTGGTTAGGAGTCAACTATTGCAAGCCCATGAGATGTTTATTGTCAATCAAACCTGTAGTTTTATTAGGCGACATTTCATTCTCTATCTACATAGTACATTGGCCAATAATTTGCACCTTATCATGTTATCTCTATCAGGTGTTGCCCATCAACAATATGACTACATTGTTGCTCACAGATCTCTTGATTTCTCTATTTGTTGTCATTATAGTCTCAATATTCTACAACAAATACATAGAGTTCAAAGCAGACAATATAACAAAATCAATCATCAAAAAAATGTTCTAAAACGAATGTTCTTTTCTCAGTCTCAGCAATGAGTCTTGAAAAGGAAGCTACAATGAAATCAAAACGTAAATCTTAAAAAAGTTTAACAAACAGCCGGCAATCGACAAAATGAGAAGTTTGGAACGACATTATATGCTACGTTTTTTATACTTTTGCAGTGATTTTGATTAAATTACAGAAATAAATGAATATTCTTTTAACAGGAGGTGCCGGATACATCGGTAGCCACACTATTATTGAGTTGGACAAAGCCGGACACTCAGTTGTTGTTGTCGATAATTTTGTGAACTCACAGCCAGAGTCGTTGAAGAGAGTAGCTAAAATCATCGGCAAGGAGGTTCCTTTCATCGAGGCAGACGTACGCGACAGAGAAGCGATGGACAAGGTGTTCAGCAATAATAAGATCGACGCAGTTATTCACTTCGCGGGATTGAAGGCTGTCGGTGAGAGTGTTGCTAAACCATTGGAGTACTACGAGAACAATATGAATTCAACATTCGTATTGATCGACACTATGCGTCGCCACAACGTGAAGAACATCATTTTCTCAAGTTCAGCTACTGTTTACGGTGATCCTGCTATCATTCCTATCACAGAGGCATGCCCAAAGGGACACTGCACAAACCCTTACGGCCAGACTAAGTCTATGTTAGAGGAGGTTTTGATGGACGTTCAGAAGGCAGACAACGAGTGGAACGTGGTATTGCTAAGATACTTCAACCCAATCGGAGCACACCAGAGCGGTATGATCGGTGAGAATCCAAACGGAATTCCAAATAACTTGATGCCATACATCACACAGACTGCTATCGGTATCCGTAAGGAACTTGGAGTATTCGGTAACGACTACGACACACCAGACGGAACAGGCGTACGTGATTTCATCCACGTAGTTGACCTTGCCAACGGACACGTTAAGGCACTAAGTGCAATCCAGAAGAAGTGTGGTCTTGCAATCTACAACCTTGGTACAGGTCACGGATACTCAGTTTTGGACGTAGTCAAGGCATTTGAGAAGGCAAACGACGTAAAGGTACCTTACTCAATCAAGCCACGTCGCCCAGGAGATATCGCTACTTGCTACTGCAACCCTGCAAAGGCCAAGGCAGAACTTGGTTGGGAGGCACAGTACGGAATCGAGGATATGTGTAGAGACAGCTGGAGATTCCAGAAGCAGAATCCTAACGGTTACGAGAAATAAGAACGTTGACGTTAACGTTAACGCTAACGAAAACGAAAACGAAAACAGAGATGAGGGAAACCACATCTCTGTTTTTTTTATAACCGTATATCTCCTTTCTATCCGTGCATATGTCGTAGAGGCGCGAGATCTCGCGTCTTTGAGATATTAAAAGCCATTTAAATCAAAAATCCCAGCCACAAAATGTAGCTGGGATTTTATATTATTCATCAGATCAATCGTCAATCATTCAAGGCACTCCTTCTTATTATCCTCAAACCAGTCAGAAAGAGCCTCAGCAAAAGTGTATTTGAACTTATATCCACATTCCGCCAACTTCTTTCCACAGATATTTGTAGAGACCTGCAATTTCTTCACTCGAGCCGGACAAATACCCATAGGGCTGCCAAGCAGTTTAGCTACGCCAGCAGCCGGCATAATCAAGCAGTTAGGAATATAAGGCACAAACTGAGTCAATCCCGTCGTCTTCTTCATCTCTGTGACGATCTGCTCGATAGTGTAAGCAGGCTCAAAAGTACAGTTATAAATCTCGACGTGGGCGTCGTTCTTCTCCACATTCCAAAGAATAAAGTTCACAAGCTCCTTCACGTAGATGCAAGCCTTGATAGTATCCTTACGACCAGGGTAAGCGAAAGTATGTTTTCTTATACCCCAGTAAAGACGAGAGAAATTACCATTCTCTCCCCTACCGAACACGACACCAGGTCTCACGATAGTAAGCTGACGGTTCTGAGCATCCCTTGCCTGCCAAGTCTTATGGATATTCTCGGCAACAAGTTTAGAGATACCGTAAGGAGTGTTAGGAGTTGGCAACGTCGACTCGCTTTTAAGGTCCTCAGAGGCACCATAAGGAGCGATAGAGCTAGTAAAGACCATCTTCTTGATGCCGTATTTTTCAGCGAAGTCGCAGACATTCTGAGCACCAAGCATATTAGTCTCAAAATACTCATTGTCAGGATGACCAGGAGTACGATGCACAGCGGCAAAATTGAAAATGATATCTTCCGACGACGGAGTAAAAGGCACCTGAATAGGCTTTCTCACGTCGCAAGCGATATATGTAGCAGGATGAGACTCACCGTCGCATAGAGCAGGCTTATAGTTCTTCACCGTTGGCAACGGATCACCTTGCTTAACAATATCAAGATTATAAATATTAGCGTCTGGATGCTGCACTTTTAGCAACTTGGCCAAATGAGTGCCGATAAAACCAGTTCCGCCGAAGATGATGTAGTTCATGAGGAAAAGAGGATTATTTCCAATAATTCAAGACCTTCTCAACTATTGGAGCCATATCATAATATTTGTATTCTGCCAATCGTCCGCCAAAAATCACATTATTCTCTTGCGACGCAAGAATGCGATACTTTTCTGCCAGTTCATTATTCAATGCATCATTCACTGGATAATATGGTTCCATACCAGGTTTCCACTCTGTAGAATATTCCTTACTGATGACCGATTTAAGACAATTAAATACATCCTGTCCAAACATTTCAAAGTGTTTATGCTCAATTATACGAGTATATGGGACCTCTCTCTCTGTATAATTAACCACAGCATTTCCTTGATAATTTGGAGTATCTTCTATAGTTGTTTCGAACGATACTGTACGATACTGCAATTGGCCATAGCAATAATTATAATATTCATCAATTGCACCAGTGTAGACAATCTTATCAGCGATAGACTCAAGTTGCTCTCTTTCCTTAAAGAAATCGACATTCAGCCTAACTTCAACATCGTCCAACAAACCTTCAATCAATTTATTGTAACCACCAACCGGAATTCCTTGGTATTTATCGTTAAAATAGTTATTGTCAAAAATCATTCTGACTGGCAATCTACGAATAATGAAAGCAGGAAGTTCGGAGCAAGAACGCCCCCACTGTTTTTCAGTGTAACCTTTAATAAGAGCTTCGTAGATATCGTTACCGATAAGCAACTTTGCCTGTTCCTCTAAATTCTGAGGTTCTCTTCCATTTAACGATTGCTTGGCTTCTGCTCTCTGCTCCTCTAGTTTAGCCTCAGCCTGAGCAGGAGTTGTCACATTCCACATCTGGTAGAATGTGTTCATATTGAAAGGTAAATTATACAGTTTTCCTTTATAATTGGCCACAGGACAATTTGTATAACGGTTAAACTCTACAATTGAATTCACAAAATCCCACACCTCTTTGTTAGATGTGTGGAAGATATGAGCTCCATACTTGTGGACATTAATACCTTCTATACTTTCACAATAGACATTACCACCTATGTGAGCACGTTTGTCAATTACCAAACAACTTTTTCCTGATTTTTTTGCCATATAAGCAAAAGTGGCACCATAAAGACCAGAACCTACAATTAAATAATCGTATTTTTTTGACATTACATTCGTCTTAAAAAATTTCATTAATTGTCACCTCATCTAAAGACTTTGACTTTCATCATGATATACAAAGGACGAAGTATAGCATGAGTATAACCAATAATGCGATATGACACACAAGATGGCAATGCCAACACAGCACGTAGGAATTGGTTTTCTAATCCCTTAAATGAGGTTTTATTCTTTTTGCGATCAGCCCAAGGAGTCATTGCTTGATACTTCTCAAATTCAGAACGAAATGGATGTTTTGAATTTTCACACCAAGGACGGATATTAAGCATACATGTTGTATAATGAATGATGATTGGATGTTGCTGAGCATTTTCTATCTCTGATTGAGAATAGTAATTGCTTGGTCTTCTGTATTGCAATATCTGAGAGTATGTATAAGCACACATCTGAGTCATCACATCATATTCCGGAGGTATAATACCAAACTTACCCTTAAACATACCATTTAAGACATCCTGATCAGCATAATTGATAAGGCGACGGTATTTTCGGATAAAATCATCCATCATATTAGATATACCAAGTTCACGCATCTTTTCCAAATTCATCAAAAGGACACCAGCGTTGACATAATGATCATCTTTATCAACGCCAATTTTCTTTTTATATAATGAACTGACGCAATCCTTTACAGACGCTATAGCATACTCACCCATATGAAAATCATCAAGTCCTTTGATACTTCCCGTAACTATAGTGTCACAGTCAAGATACAATATTCTATTGATTTCTTTTGGCATTAGCACACCACTGAACATACGAGTAAACGCACTCTTTGGCCAACGTCCCATTACCAATGATTTTGGTATTTTCAAATCTGGAACATTGATTACAACAACTTTGCGCCCGTAGGGTTCAGCCAATGATTGAAGCGTCTGAACATTGGCTTCACTTACATTGTCGCCCAACAAATAGACGTCCAAATGCTCCATGTCTCGATTATTCTCAAATAACGAAACCATAGAGACACCCATAATCCATACAAAATTGTTGTCACAAGTATATACTATAGTCATATATCTGCTATAATTTGTATATATAGGTTATACACCCCTACCATCAATCGTATCTATTATTGACATCATCTCGTCAAAACCTTTCCACTGAAGATCTTTGTCTGCAAAGATCAAATCCATCCCCACAGGAATCGGCCATGATATATTAACCATATCGTCGTTCCAGCGGAATCCTATCTCATCTCCTGGAGTATAATGAGTAGTCACTTTCATGTGAACCATAGCATTCTCAAGAGTCAAGAAACCATGAGCGACTCCTGCTGGCAAAAGCATTTGTCGTCGATTTTCTTCCGTTAAGAGCTCGCCATACCATTTCCCATAAGTAGGTGAATTTCTGCGACAATCGACAGCAACATCATAAATCATTCCTTTCAAACAAGAAACTATCTTAGCCTGTGGGAAAAAGAGCTGAGTGTGTACTCCTCTAAGCACACCCTTTGATGATGTTGAAATGTTATCTTGAACAAATTGTTCTTCAATACCAGCCTCGCTCAATACTTTTTTGTTCCAAAGTTCCATAAACGACCCTCTATCATCGCTAAAAACTTTTGGACAAAGAACTTTTACCCCTTCGACTCTCGTTGAGAATATGTTCATACAGACTGCTTTTTTCTTCTATCCACAAATCGGAACATTGCTTTCACAGTTGGGAATCCAAAATATGAAAGGAAACAAGCTAAACGATTTTTCATTCTCGTTTTAGAATTCTTCACCACATTCCATCGCACTCTTTTGATATAATCTTGAAAGAATCTACTATCCTCACAATTATCAGGCAATTTCAATAATAGATGAAATGAAAATGAAGACAATTTTGATTTGACGGCATCAGCAATAGGCATCAATTCATTACTATATGAATCCATAATACGAAAAACCTCATGGACACTCTGTCGTTTCTTTTCAGAGAAAACAGAACCTTCAATACTATCCGGCCTAAACATATAATAATAAATTTGCTTATTGGAATACGCAACCCCATCATCACACTTCAACATAATCTTGAAGGTTGTCATCAAATCTTCAAAGACAAATCCCTTGGGATATTCAATGGATTCAAATAATGATCTGTGATATAGTTTAACACAAGCCGAATTATCAAAATGAGACTGATTAAACATATCTTCCAAACCATCCATTTTGGAGAATTTAATCTCAATGAGAGAACCATTATTCAGAACAGGTTCCTGCCCTATTGGGAAAACACACCAATCAGCAACAGACATCTTTGTATTATACTTCTCACAAAGACCGTATAACACTTCGACATAGTCCTCCGTCACATAATCGTCACTATCAATAAATGTAAAGTAGTCTCCTTTTGCTTGTTTAATCGCTGCATTTCTTGCGTCTGACAGGCCACCGTTAGGCTTATGAATCACGACTATTCTACTATCTCGGCCTGCATATTCATCACAAATCCTTGCACAACCATCAGGACTACCATCGTCACATAGTATTATTTCTATATTTTGATAAGTTTGAGTTAACAAACTATCTATACATCTAGGCAACCACTGCTCAACATTATAAATCGGAACAATGATTGATATCAAGGGTCTATTCATAAGAATCAGAACATAAAAGTTGGCACAAAGTTATTAAAACAATACCAATTAGTATCTAAAAAAAAGGAATAAGAAGAGAAATCATACATCAACTATTCCTTCAGAATTGGATTTTTCTTTTGTCCAACGAAATAAACAACATTTTCACTTATATCAAATTTACTTGAAACATTGATCTTTTTTCCAAACAGATCATAACATTCCGAATTCTTATCAAGTGAAATTTTCTCCATCTTTTTTCCTTTTCGACGCCACACTGCCCATACTGGTCGCTTTTGCGAATCTATCCAAGAGGCTGCATAGACATCACCTTCAACATACAATTTTGGATAAGTAGAACCATCGGGAAGCATCTTTGTTATAGTTTCATAAGCATAATACGATTTTTTAGGCGTAAGATTTTTATGAACTAATCCAAAATGACTTTCTCTATCATTATTGCTAATCTCTGCTGATCTGAAATTGTACCAAAATACCTTATCGACTCCATTAGCGAATGACATTATAAATATTCTAGGTAATCGTCTGGCCTGCTCTAATTCCTCCTTAAAATAGTTAGAGGCACCTTCTCGTGTCTGAAAGATGACGTTACCTTTCAAATCACTGTTAAGTTTGTATATACCTGCCACACATCCTTTGTACTTGTTGTCGCCAGCCTCAATCAACGTGATCAAACTATCTTTGCCTTTCAATTGATCACTGCCCATGAATCGAGAAGAATATGTATCATTAAAATTCCACTTATAGTTAGAAAAGTTGTTCTTCACAAAATGAGGCACTTTAGGCACTCCTAATTTCTTTGCCTTGTCTAACCACCAAAAGAGTGCAGACATATGTAGTTTGGAGTAATAAGCATCATTCACCTGCTTCTTTGTCATATTTCCATCTGACGTATATTGCAAATCATAATATAACGGAGTGCCACCAGACAAGACTATCGTACCTCCACGTTTTACATATGATAAAATTTCTTCAAAGTGCGACATGGGAAATTCACTATTCTCTGAAACAATAACTATTGGACAAGAGGCAACTGTTTTTTTTGAAAGTTCTGAAAATGACACATACTGCACTTCTTTGTAAACCGGTTTCAGCCATTCGTTTACCTCGTCTTCCGGCATCGCTGAATAACCTATCTCCGAATCACTCAATACCGAAACAATAGTATTTTGGGGAGTATTACCAAGTCGTTTAATCGCGGCTGGTAACAAATCCGTGAAAAACAGTTTGTTTGTTTCACTTTCAGGTTTTGAAACGCTACTCATGCCACATTCAGTCAGCCACATAGGTTTTGTCCATCCATATTTATTCATATGATCTTTAAGATTTGCGATATGAGTAATCAACATTTCCGGATCTGAATAAGAATGGATGTTTACAATGTCAAAATACTTATATGCACCCAGCATACTGAGTGAATCCAAAAATGAATATGTCAGGTCGCATAAACTTGAACACAAAATTTGGGCAGTAGGATTATTGTTCTTTATAATGTCATGTGATAATTTCAAAGACTTAACATAATCAGAACAACCATTTTTCATATTATGCTTGCTATTAGGATGATCTATTTCATTCATAACCTCCCAATGCATACTTTTCTTGCCATACTTTCCTACCAAATATCTGACATATTTTTCATACCAATCACCTTGCCACGCAAACTGACCATTATAATAGTCACTCAAAATAGGAAGAAACTCAATACCGTTTTCTTGCAAGTTGAGATATACTTCGTCAAAAATAGGAGAGTTCATCACTCCATTTTGAGACACAACATTATACGCATCTAAATTGGAACGGCACCAACTAGTTTTCAGAGTAGACATCATTTTCAATTCTCTCCGTCTTGTCTCATAATTCCAACCGTCTCCTTTTCTTGTAACATGAGAAGTAACACCGTAAGCCTTTGTCAAAACCGGACCTACAATGGGAGACTCATATTGCGCTGTACAGGACACAGACAACAAAAGCAACTGAAAAAAAATGACTATTCTAAACAACATAACTTTAAGCCTTCATCTTTGAGTAGCAGTTCATGGCTGTTCCAATTACACTTCTCACAAAACCAGAATATCGTTTTCCTGAGTTACGCCATGAATTTATCAAATTTCCTCGAACATCGTAAGAAGCGACTGACTCATAAACACTCGGATAATTAATTTTCAAGAAATCATCAATTTCTTTTAGTTTGAAATTCTCGAAAGACTTGTCGTCCATGTGGATTAGACTGTCAATATAGATATTCATCAATCTGATATTGATTCTAAACTGAGTATAGTCAACAACATTATCCTTTATATTAGTATTCTTCTCATTGAATTCCAACATAGAAGTCAAACTTTTCCACTCATGAGTAAGGCTTCTCAAACGCACAGCAGGATCCATTGTCTGACCTTCACGACCAACAAAATAACGATATATATCGGTGTTTGAAAAGACAACATTAGTGACGTAGTATATTGGTTTGAATACCCACTCTATATCCGTATATGAGATTCCTTCAGTTTGGAAATAAGCAAATTCCTTGAAAAGTTCTGATCTGTATAGTACCATATGCATTGCCAATCTGAAGAACTCTCTATCAGCAAACATATCCTGTATATTATATTTCTTTCCGAAAGTCCATTTGTCGGAGATTCTTACAGGTTGATTAGTTCCATTTGCATCACATACCTGATAATGAGTCAATACCATGTCGACATCAGTGTCCATAGAATCCAACACACAAACCAATTTATTCAATTCTGCGGTGTCATACCAATCGTCAGCATCCAACACTTTCACAAATCGTCCCGTCAACTCCTTAAGTCCACGATTAATACAAGAACCGTAATTGCCGTTCTCTTTATCGATTACTCTGAACGAGCCTGGATATTTATCTTGATAAACATGAGCTTTCTCCGAAGAATCATCTTTACTTCCGTCGATCACCACCAACACTTCAAGTTTGTCCAAATCTTTGATCAACAAAGAATCCAAACATCGATTGATGTATTTTGACATATTATATGTCGGAATAATGATAGACAGAACTTTATTGTTTTCCATAAAAAAATTTAATCCTTAAAATCAGTAACTTCAATTTTCTCTCTTCCATTTGCATCCCACAAGTACAAATACTGTATAGGAGTCTTAAAAGGAGTTGTTATGTATACACGTAACAAATTCAGAGAAAACAAACTCAATATCACAAATGCCCAAATATGGCTCCACATTCTTTTAAAACTGATGAAATAAAAGAACATGCAGCCCATAATGACAAATATAAACATCTCCAACACGACACCGATACGACTCAACAACTCTATTTTAACAGATATCGGGTACAAAAGAAATCCTACAAGGAAAACATTGTAGGCAAAAGCATACTTTCTTCCAAAAAAAGATCGTATCTTATATCCGTAAAAAGCCACAAATACATACAATGCAGTAACCGTGTAAGAGACTCCATCATCGAACCCTTTCTGTAGCCACATATCCGCATTCTCTGCATATTGAGCATAATGATCTCCAATCATTAAAGAGGTAAACAAAGTCATAAAAACCATAATACTCTCACTTCTGAAAAACAAAACAAAAATAAAAAACAACAATATCGAATATTTTGGAGACAACATTGCGTCTTTAGGCAAAGAAAGTATATAAAACAAAAATACAAAAACGAGAGTAACACTATGACACAAGACACCTAATGCGGAAAATAATCCGTAAAGAATTATATTCTTTTCTTTTTTTATCAGGAAATATAGACCTATCAACAAAAAAGACAATCCCATCGTCTGCCTAACTATGTTCTCAGAAAACATAGTAAAGTAAGGAAATATTGGCAAGATGTATAATACGAACGGCCGATAATTCTGTAAAAAGAAATAAACAGAAAAAATGAAAAACAAACTCATCAAAAATACGAATACAGGCCAAGTTCCCCCTAACATGCCAAGCAATTTTATCGTATATTGAAAAAGAATTTCATGATCAGAATCTGAACCATATACAATCGAATTAAATATGTCCACATACAAATTATAGTCGACGCCCCTTCCAAAACGCAAACCGACATTTAATGAATACGCAAGAATTCCAAATGTTGCCCCCTGCCAATATGGTAGAATTTTTTTTGATATAAGCCACCCACTAAAAAAAAGGATGAGTGTCATCAAAATCAACAAAAAATCATATATTAAAGCTGTTGCCATTTAGAATTACAATCATCAAAGAAGTTAACGTTTCAAGACTTTCTTGGCTCTTACCTTAATTTCTTCCAACGCGATCTTTCTTTTTAAGAATGATTCATTAATGTTTTGCGACAATGCGTATGAATATCCCTGCTGATACGTTTCTGTACCTTCTATCTTACAAATTGCTAATTGTCTGTATGGCTCGTTCAACAAAGGCTCCATCTCAATTCCATTCTCCACAAAGAATCGTTTTGCACGACAAAACACCTGTATTCGTTCCAACTTCTTTTTTTCAGAGATGGACACACTGACAGAATTTGACCTGTACGTCAAAGTGTATATACATCGCTTATCCACAGAGATGGTTTTGGCAACATGCCCTACCTTATAAGCAAAAGCAGTGTCGTTATGTATTGATGTCTCTTCAAAATTAATATGATTTTCAACAATCAAAGACCTACGTATCAATCGACACCAAGGTTCACCAAACAAATAACGGAGTGACAATTCTGCCGATGGTTCATTGTTCAGAAAAGAATCGATTGTGCCGTTAAGATGCACAGCTCGTTGCCTTGGTTCGTAAGTTTCCGAATCTACACTGTTTGCCTTAAAAAATGTAATATCAGAAGAAGAGTCCTTATACTGATCCAGAACGTCGTTTATACAATAATTGAAAAAATCATCTGCGTCGACAAACATTACCCATTTACCAGTAGCTTTCGATAAACCAATATTTCGTGCATGTCCTCCGCCACCTCCTATCTTATCAAAAACAACCTGAACATCTTGTCTGTCCAATCCAGGAAACTTTTTGAAATCCACTATATTAGAATCACTATTGTCATCAACAACAATAATCTCCAAATCGTCTCTCGAAGGAATAGAGGCCAAGCATCGCTTCAGAAGATCAGGAATATTTTTATGAGGAATAACGATTGAATAAACGGGCATCATTTATCTAATATCAAAATTTACTTAGTCTTATTAGGGTATTCGTGTTCCATCTTATTGTGATCCTCAACTCTTACTCTTCAAACCTCCGTAAGAATCACTTTATTTCCATCTCCAGTGATTTAAAAAGTTGCATTACATAACCATCAACCTGTATTTCCATTGCCATTAAGAGACAAACAATATAGTGTTTGGGGCCATAAGAATTTATATCAAATGAAAAATACTTTTTTAATCTTACTTTGTAATTTAACTCTAAAGACCACTAAATTCAATGTCACAACAAGACTATTTTTTATTAATACAATCAAAAATGTAATTCATATCCTTGATATAAGTATTACGAGACGCTCTAACATTCAGAATTTGTATATTCTTCTCTACAAGTTCATCTGCCAAAGGCGTATTCAATTCTTCCTGATTGAAATCATGTTGAAGACTGAACACCGTCATCCCAAGATCTTTATAATATTTATAGACATCATTCGTCTCTGAAAGGAAAACTTTACTTCCATTTCTAAAAGCAGCACAAATATTACCGATAGCCTGTTGACGCTCGTGAGCAAATATTGCGACAGAACAACTTGAGATAATCTCAGTATATTCACTATACGGTATAAAAGTATCCATTGAAACAAAGTTTCTTCCAAACCGTTCAGAATACTTCGATTTTACATAATCAACATATTCCAATTCACCAGAATAACTCAATGGCAAATATATTACAGAATACCCAATGTCTATGTTCTTAAAGTACTTCAGAATATCAAGGTGATTATTTGAATAATCAGCGGAATTACCAATAAGTATATTATTCTTTGTTATATCCCGGCCTTTCCAGTGACTTCCACTATCAGCAAAATTCATAACCGGAATGCTATTGTATGTATATGTCACTTTTTCAGCCCGGAATTCAGGAACTTTTTTCATCAACGAATACTCAAAATCCAAAACACCAGAAAAATAATCAATTCTTGATACGGCTTTATAGTAACAACGATTTTTATAGTTATTGTAAAAAGTAATATCCTTAATGAAAGATTTTAATTTCTTACTCCAAACAATAGTCTGTTCCGTCTTTTTCTTAATTATTTCAGTCTCAGGTCCTAACAAATTAATATTAATAAATGGTTTTGGCAAGTAAGAATAAAGATCATATCCCCAAGAAAACCAAAAAACCTTAATCTGTTTTGGAATATTAATTATTAGTTTTGGATCTATGATAAAAAAAGAATGCAAAAAGACCGCATCAAATTTATTATTTTTCAAATAGCAGGAAAATTCCGAATTTGATATCTGATGCACCCTATTTACAAATCTTTTAATATATTTAAATGCCTCATTCTTTTGTCCTACGATAACATAATCATGATAAACTTTTTCAGAGAAAATATCATGACATTCTATTACATTGTCTATGAACTTCTCGTCAACTATAATATTAAGTATACGAAGCATTGCAATCTAAAAATCAATAATTAATTTGTTCTCAAACATGTTAATGCTTAACACTTTAGTCAAGTATCAATTAGAAATGGCGTCTTGAGTACCATCGGTACTTGCATCATCTATAACAAATGAAGCAACTGGAAAATCAACCTGTTGCATTGCAAAACCATTAAGACATTTTCAATGTATTTAGATTGATTAAATGTGATGGTTAAAGTCAAAACCTTATATGATTCCGTCGGTTGGGGATAATCCATATCACCATATTTCGATATCAATTGACCTTCAAATGCCATTTTATTAAAATATTTAATAATCTCACATCTTTTTCTTCCCCATTATTGAATGCCAATGAAAAATGGTGCGATTTTGACAACATGTCGACCTGATTATTATGGTACGACTTTCTTGTTTGCTTTATAGATAAGATAGCCATCTCTTTCATAATTAGAGTGACTTTCGTTAAGTTCTGTATTGAAAATTTCCATATCAAAAACCCAATCAGCGCCTTTTGCTCGTAAGAAAAACGGTAGAAGATCAGCAGTTTGTTTACACAAATAATATATACCAGCATATGCTGGTTCTGACACGCGAATCGGTTCTTTGAATATTCCTAAAGCGACATCTATCATACATCTGAGATAATCGATCCCCGAACTTAATTCTACCAATAGATTAGAAATATTATCACCACCTCCTCGAGGATTGATTTCTATCAAATATACATCTCCATTCTCTGTGATTTTCATTTCCACATGAGTAGCACCATTGTCAACCCCTACAGATTTAAGCAAACTCGGAATGATTTTATGTATCTTATCTACGATCCCTATTGACAATGATGTCGGTTCATGATGTCCCAGCTCAACAAAATGTGGGGCACCTCCACTATCTTTATCTGTTATCTGTATAACATAATGATTGCCTTCGTATGAAATAGACTCCACTGAAACTTCATGACCTTCTATGTATTGCTCCATTAAAATTTTACAATCTGGATCAATCTTGGCATACTCTTTGGCTCTGACAAAATCATCAGGCGTTTTAGCCAATATAACCCCTTTTTTCGAATTGCCGGTCACAGGTTTCAATATACATGGATAAATCACATTGGTATCATCTTTTAATATTTCATTAGAAACTTGAGATAAATGATCTACACTCGCAGTCAGAAGACGGACCTGTGATTTATCTTTCAATCTTAAAAAGGCATCATAGTTTACACCATGAAGATTCATTTCCGTAGCAATGAAAGATACAATCTCTGCTGTTACATCAGAAGCATTAGACAACACACCATCAATTTTTTCTCTCTTACAGATTTCTAAAATTTGGTCTTTTTCAAAAATTGATATAGGATAAAAAGTATCTACGATATCTTTACAAACAGCACCATTATCCCACGCAAAACAAATTACTTCATGGCCTAATTCTTTTGCTTTTTTGCACAAAGGCAACTGTCCTGTCGACGCTCCTATTATTGCAAGTTTCATATATAATATTGCGTAATGCTTTTATGGTTTTGTATCCGTCATAAATTAAGGATTCATAATCATTACGAATCCTTTAAATGCAAACTATTTGGCGATAATTCACATTTAAATGTATTTTCAATAAAGATCCACTTATCAGTTTATAACTATTCTGAGTATCTATTGAAAAATGAATTAAACCGATAAGGATCACCTGAAATCTTTTTCATACCCCCAAAGTTTAGCAAATGGTTGTTCTTCCATTTCCTTTTTGAAGTCAAGAAGATATTCTCTCCAAGTGTAACGCGGGATATACCCCAACTCATCTACAGTTTTTCTTATATCTAGGACAAACTGAGTTGAGTTTTTCTTTTCTGGTCGATAAATAATATTTGATTTTTTATCAGCAGGATTAAAGACATCAACGATATCCCTAATTCTTTGATCTAGAGTGCTACCTCCGCTACCGATATTATAAATTCCACCATCCACACTGGCTGTAAGCGATTTCTCTACTATTTGCAAGAAATCTTTGACACAACATGTTTCCAAAAGACGATGTGGATCTCCCCATATTTCAATATCTTCACCAGCCATTGCCTTATATATAAGGAATCGGTCGGAAACCAATGTCTTTATACCATCTGTATATGTATATGGATTAGGATCATACATATAAACACGAGACAATCTTAATATAAATCTCTTTATACCATACGTCTCATAGTAATGATTAATCATATCTACAGCGGCATTCTTTGCAATCACATACATTGCATGGTCTCCCTCAAGTGGTGCCTTACGAAGAGAATCCGCAGGAATCGGAACTTTTGATCCAAACAAATAGCTAATATCAAAAAGAGACTGAGGGAAAACAATACGGTCTGCCCCAACTTTACGCGTATATTCCAACACATTTAGTGTACCCTGTATGATTGACGACACATATAGGTTTGCATTGTAACCTTTCATTGAAGCAGGCAAAGCTCCAGCAAAATGCACAACTGCGTAAATATCATTTTGAGGGAGTACAGAAAAATGTTCTGCGTTAGCAATATCAACAGAATGGTACGACATTCCTCTCTCTGCAAAGAATCCATTATCATCCTTTCTATGACCGACAGCAAAAACATTATAACCAAGACTTCTTAGATGAACTGCTATATGAGTTCCCAAGTGCCCAGTCGCTCCAAATACAACTACATTTTTCATCATTACTTCGTTACTACTTTTAGCCACAAACTCTGATTTTCTATTGCTTTTTCCAAATCAGTTTCATTCTCAAATCGAAGCACAAGAGTACCAATAGCATCATTTGCCGCCTCAAATCCATGAACATGATCACCAGTCTTTACCCAAAGATCCTCCTCAACTACTTCCGCTGGCAATGCAGGATCAATCTCTAATCCAACAAACTCACCATCAGTATCCGCGTGAAGAATTATTTCAGCCCAATGCCCATTATAAGGTTTCTGCTCAATATCTCCAGGATTATCTCCAACTATTGCACGCGTTATAGCAGTAATCATATCAACACCTGTCGCATAACGAAGCATTTCACAAAGTCTATTACCACCGCCTCTTGGAGTGAGCTCCATTATATATGGTTTGTTATTAATACCTACTCTAGTTTCAATATTGAAAACTGACGTTTTCATTCCCAAAAGAGTGATGAGTCTCTGTATTTCTGAAGTCAAATATTTTTCTTCCTCTGTTGTAAATGTAGAAGGCCATGAATATGCCGAAGGTGTATATGGATTGACAGCAGAAACATCAAATCTCTGTGCAGAGAAACTAACAAACTTCAATTGTCCGTTTTCTGCATAGCTATCAGTATCTGATGAACAGCCTCTTTTCTCCAAAAATTCCTCTATAATTATATGTCCGCTAATTGTATACTTGAACGCATATTCTATCGCATACTTTAATTGAAGTTCACTATCTACACGTGTACATCCTTTACTTCCCGCAGAGTCTGTAGGCTTTACAATAAGTGGATAGCTAAATTTATCTCTTGATGTCCATGCTTCATCTTTACTTCCAAATCCAAAAGCCCATGGCACATTGAATCCATTTTTCGTCAAAAAGGCACGAAATCTATCCTTGTTCTGAAGGATTTCAACAGATTCAAATGGGCCAAAAGAAGGTAATCCTAATTGATTCTGGACATAAGATGCACTAACCACTCCAGGATCTACTCCAAAAGACATTATTCCATCAATTTGCTCCTCTTTAGCGACTCTTAAAACAGCTTCCTTATCTATAATACTTACATTAACATATTTATCAGAATATTTATGAGCAATATTATCAGGAAGGTAATCAGCTGTGATTACAAAGTAGCCTTGTTCATGAGCGGCCTTAATAACAGGAAGGAGATAACGGATACCTCCAAGAAGCATTAACTTTTTTTGTTTCATAATGTCACTTTACGATCAATTCTAATATACGATCCATATCTTCTTGAGAAAGTGCATGATGCATTGGCAGACATATAACACTTTCAGCCATCTTATGAGCAACAGGAAGATTAGATTTCTCCGAACCTGGGCAACCTTTATATGTATTGAATTCAGATATTAGCGGATAGAAATATCTTCTTCCCAACACATTTGATTCCTTCATTTTTAAATAAAGTTCATCACGAGTCAAACCATACTTCTCTGCATCTATAAACATAGGCATATACGCATAATTGTAACGTAAATGGTCACTCTCAAACGTATCTTTGAGATATGGGAAAAAAGAAATTCCTCTTACATTCTTAAGTTCGTCATAATATCTCTTAGCCACATTTTTACGTGCAGCAATAGCGGAATCCACCTGTTTCAAATTAAGCAAGCCATAAGCAGAACGAACTTCGTCCATCTTACTATTGATTCCCGGAGCAACAACAGTAGTCTCTCCATGAAAACCAAAATTCTTTAGATCATCTATTCTTCTTTTGGTTTCTTCATCTTTCATTATCATAGCACCTCCTTCAATAGTGTTGTATACTTTTGTGGCATGAAATGAAAGCGTACTCATATCACCAGCATTCAAAACAGATGTCCCATTTATTTCTACACCAAACGCATGCGCAGCATCATAAATCACTTTTAAACCATATCTATCTGCAATTTCTTGAATACGTTTTGTGTCACATGGCTTACCATAAACATGCACTGGCATTATGGCTGTCGTTTTTGGTGTTATTGCAGCCTCAATTCTATCAGGGTCAAGATTTCCAGTTTGTGGATCGACATCAACAAATACTGGTTTACATCCATTCCACCATAAAGAGTGAGTTGTGGCAACAAATGAATATGGAGTCGTTATGACTTCTCCCGTAATACGCATAGCCTGTAAAGCAGTCAAAAGCGGAAGCGTGCCATTGGTAAACAAAGAAATATATGGAACTTTAAGATAAGAAGCCAACTCTTGTTCTAACTGCTTATGGAATGATCCATTATTAGTGATCCACTTACTTTCCCATATATCTTTAAGCATGTCATAAAACTCGTCCAAATTGGGAAGTAACGGAGATGTTACCGTAATCATATTATTGTCCTTTTTCGTCATTTTCTTGATTTCTAAATTTGCACCAAATCTTCTTACATACCATTTCTGATGCATTCAATAAAGGTGTCTCTATTGTATTCATCCTTATCAAATCTATCAATGTGCAAACTAAATAAATACATAATACAGAAGCTATCGCATATAGCCAATAAAACTCAACATCATAATGGCCTACACAATCAACAATATCGTTCCACAGCCACATTCTCATAGTATTAGAATTGGCATGTATTATAAGCACACCAAATGAACAAGCAGATATCGTATTGATAATCTTGGATTTTTTTATAGTAATATTCTTAAATAACATAAATGAAGTCACACCATTACTCAAAGCAAGAATAGAATTACTATCACTTATCAATAAATACGAAAAATTGACTTGAATATTATCTGTATATTTCATTTGAATAAAACTCAAAAAGAATATACTTAAAATAGACAAACTCCAAGAAATAATCGTTAAAACCAACCAAAATGTCCTATCGTCATCTTTTTTCAACGGATAAAGTCTCAAATATGAACTTATGAAGTAGACAACACAAAACCAAGAAACATAATTCATATAAACATCCACTTTCGGAACTGAACCATGCAAAGTGTATATAAACATGAGTAACATAATCAATAATGCATGTTGTCTCTTCGTCATATTATTAATAAGAATATTCAGAAATGGGATACACAAGTAAAACAACATAAAGCAAGTACCAAAATTCAAAGTGATGTTTCTAAACGGAACAATTTCCATCCACATTTTAGACAATTGCAATGGTGTATATCCTACTAACGTAAAAATTCCTGTTATTATAATACTATAAGTAAATATCCAAAGGAAGAGTCTCAAAAATTTAGTTAAGGAAATCTCTGTCTTACACATGAAATAACCAGTAATTAGCACGAAACAATTGATTCCTGTTTTTCCCCATGCACCAAACAAAAGATAAAAAAAGTCCTTGGATGACATGGGAGTTTCCTCAATAACTTCAACCAAACCAGAATTTACCACATAATGATGAGCCACAATAAGAATCATCACTATAATTCTGTACAACTCTATATTTGAGTTTCTCATTTTCGCTGTCATCGACATATCACTTTTTATTCAGTAATGAGCAAGCATAATCAAATTGTTCTTTCATAAACAACTTACTCATCAATAAGTAAAAGGAACAACCAAACAATGCACTACACAGAAGTTGTACATATTCATTTCGCAACAAATTATTCAAAACAAACATCAATGACGTCATAATAATCGACACTATCAACATAGGAAATACATCCTTCATTTGTGTCAAATAACCAACGTTAATTAATTTTCCTGAATAATAAGTGTTGAGAATCAAACATAAAAATGATGATATGATTAGACCTGTAGCCATTGTTACTAATCCTCTTGGAATCGTATAACACATAATAGCAATACCAACCATTTTTTTAAGGATCTCTAATTTCAAAAATAGATCCGTACGACCTTTTACCTGCAAAAGATTTAAATTGATAGCATGAAGCGGATAAAGAATTCTTGCAAAACATATCAACTGAAGCAAAAGAATAGCGTCAATCCACTTATCTCCCAATAAAATTCTAATCAATGGATCCGCGATACCTGCTAATAAGGCCATCAATGGGAAAACAACAAAAGCCGACAGTTTAATCAACTGACGATAATTGCGACGCAAACGATCATCCTCATTTTGTATTGCACTCAACACTGGAAACGTTACTCTCTGAAGCACACCTGTTACGTTTGAGGACGGTAGTTCAGCGAAATGTTGAGCTCTTGTATATACACCCAAACTATCAGCTGAATAAAATTTACCAATCACTATAGGATAAATATTATTGTAAATGGTATCAAGCAATCCTGAAGTAAGCATTTTACTGCCATAATTCCATAAATAACGGAAGGATTCTGAAGACCATCCCGTTTTTGGTCTCCATGTTGACATTTTCCACAAAGCAATTACTCTTCCCAATGCAGCTCCAACCTGCTGTACGACTAAAGACCAAACACCATAACCATTGAATGCCATGTATATTCCTACGATTCCCGCCAATATTGTAGTCAGCAACGACACTTTTGCCTGTGTCTTAAAATCAATCTTTTTAGTCAAGATAGTCTGCTGCACTATACACAAAGGGTTTAACAATGTGGTCAATGCCGTTACCTTCAACAAGTCTGACAATATCGGAGTATTATAAAATTCCGCGATAAGCGGAGATAATCCAAATAATAATAAATAACAAACAATTCCAACAACAACATTAAAATAAAAAGCTGTGGATAAATCTTCTTCCGTCAAATCCGGTTTTCTTACCAAAGCCGCAGAGAAACCACTATCTACAAATACTTGAGCCAATCCTAAAAACACCATAGGCATGGCAATAATTCCATAAGCTTCTGGAGAAAGTAATCTCGCAAGTATAATTCCAAATAGAAACTGAACTCCTTGAGTTCCAAATCTCTCAATGAAACTCCAAAACAATCCTTTTTTTGTTATTGACTTTAGATCAGACGACATCTTCCTTAAATCTTTTCTCTTTCTCAAATAATTATAAAACACTTAACCCAATGTATTATAGTAAGTGATAATTATTTAAAAGTTTACATGATTGTTTTTCGATTCCAAATCAATTTCCTCCTCACAGTCTTCCATCCACCACTTCTCTATCCCATATTCCCTTCACATCGTAAACGACGCTGTTTGGATTCTTTTTAAGGTTGGAGACGTTGATGTTTTTATATTCATCGTGTGCGACTGCCAATACAATCGCATCGTATGTTGCGGATGGAATTTCTTTGCTTAATTGTATTCCATATATCGAATTCACTTTTTCTGCATCCGCATGTGGATCACAGACTGTGATGTTCGAAGTATATTCATATAATGTATGGCAGATGTCCGCCACTTTGGTGTTGCGTATGTCTGGACAGTTTTCCTTAAATGTGAATCCTAAGATAAGGATACTCGCGTCTTTCACAAGCACACCTTTCTTATTCATGCATTTAATCACCTGTGTCGCAACATAATCGCCCATGCCGTCGTTCAATTTTCTCGCGTCGTACATCACGCGTGGCATGACACCGTACACCTGGGCTTTCTGTATCAAATAGTATGGGTCGACGCTGATGCAATGGCCGCCAACAAGTCCAGGAGTCAACTTTATGAAGTTCCATTTCGTCGACGCTGCCTCTATCACATCATGGGTGTCGATTCCCATTGCGTTGCAAATCTTCGCCAACTCGTTGAAAAATGCGATATTGACGTCGCGCTGAGTGTTCTCGATTATCTTGGAAGCCTCAGCCACCTTGATGCTCGGAGCTTTGTGTGTGCCGTTGATCAGCACAGTGTTATATATTCCGTCGACAATATCAGCAATCTCTGGAGTCGATCCGGATGTCACTTTCTTTATTGTCTCGACGGTATGTTTCTTATCTCCCGGATTGATTCTCTCCGGTGAATAACCAGCGAAGAAATCAACGTTGTATTTCAAACCGCTTACTTCTTCCACAATTGGAATGCACTCCTCCTCTGTCATTCCTGGGTAGACGGTGGATTCGTACACCACAATATCGTTTTTGCTGATCACTCTTCCTACCACCCTACTTGCCTCCTGCAACGGTTTTAGATCAGGACGGTTGTACTCATCTATCGGAGTCGGCACAGCGACAATGTAAAAATTGCAGCCTGAAATCTCCTTTTCATCGGTTGTGCAACGGAATCCATGGTTTTTAATCGCGTCGGAAAGCAAATTCACATCGATTTCCTTCGTCGAGTCCTCACAATTCATAATCGAATCCACCCTTTTTTGATCGACATCGAAACCAATGGTCTCAAATTTCGTCGCAAAAAGGCGTGCAAGAGGAAGCCCGACATAGCCAAGCCCGATGACACAAACTTTATATTGATTTGTTGATTTCAACCTACTCTCGTTTAGATTATTTTAGACGCATAAAGTTATTACTCAATATTTTCTAAAAATAATGAGCTAGACTAATAGTATACTAAAATCAAAGAGATTTTGCTCTTTTCCCCGTCAAATTTGAATTTTCACCTGCGAAATAAGGGGAAAAACATTACAAAGGTAACAAAAACTCTATTTTAGACAAAATAAATGTGAAAAAATGTATACTTTCGCAAAAGCAACAAAATTAAATTAAGATGACACAATTTTCAAAGGCAATTAATGAATCTGAGCTCAACTGGTACAGAGTAAATCTTACTAAAAGAAAGGAATTAGACGCCTTTAGAAATATAATTATAGAAAAGGTAAATGCAATAAACACAGACCTTTTCGGAAATAATGCAGAATTTGTGGGCGACGAAGACAAAACCGACGTCGACGACAACAAACGCAGCTTCCTTATCCCTTCAAATTCCACAGATGTGGACGGATATTACGAGGCGATCATGAACAACATCAAGTTCTCATGCTGGGTGAAATGTACAGAAGAGGAATTGAACGGAATGCTCAATGAGTTAAACAGCAAGCAGATCACCGCAGACGCATCCAGAAAAAGCAACAGCGGAACAATACGCGTGGCTGACGAAAATGAAGTCAACACTCTACGTTGGATAATCACGCACAAACCACAAAACTTATTCAGAGTAAGTGCCACCCCTAAAGAAGCTGTCCATGCGACACTGGTAGTGCAAGGTGGCGTGGTGCTGGCTGGCAAACTGGTCAAGATGCGCGGAAAAGTGGAAACAGACAA
This sequence comes from Candidatus Scybalocola fimicaballi, assembly GCA_002317115.1. Taxonomy (GTDB): domain Bacteria; phylum Bacteroidota; class Bacteroidia; order Bacteroidales; family Paludibacteraceae; genus UBA1723. Next base: position 906 of record DCIP01000124.1, on the reverse strand, counting down.
ATTCTACTTTAAAGTGATAGACACTACCCTATTTATGATTGTATCTAAGGGTACTGCCAATGAGTCCGGTGATTTCAGGCAGGAGTATAAAGATGCCAAGAAAGCTAAAGGTTACGATGAGATAAACAACGAGAGGCATTGGATGGTGCTGAGAGCATCTCGTGGTTCTGAGCAAACTCTTGAGAATAGGCTTACACGATGGATGAAGTATAAGGAAGAACAGTCGAACGGAGAAGAGTTGGGAATTCAATTTGAAACCTACTTGCCAATTTTCTGGAAAGAGGTCAAAAAGGGAAGCAGCCAAGCCACAGAGCAGCGTAAAGCACTTTTCTGCCCCGGCTACCTTTTCATCCGCACATCAATCAACGACTTGTTAAAATTAGAGACAGACAAGACTTGGGACGGAGGCTATATCTCCAGACTCTTGGTTCGTGAGTCTAGAAAAATCGACATCACAAACAAGGCGATGACAATCAGCGACAGGAGCATGGACGATTTCAAGTTTATCGTCAACTCAAATCTTACAAACATCACTTTGGAAGCCGATGATTTCATAGACAAAGAATATGTAAGGTATTTCAATAAAGAGAGTGCGCTACACCAGAAAATCGGTCAGATCATGCACAAAGGAGACAAGTTGTTTATCACTTTTTGCAATTTGGATGGCCTGATGAGCTATTTCAAAGGTACAGAAGTCAACAGTTCGGAAATCCGCAAGCTTACTAAGAAAGAACTTATCGAAGCCGGGCTACAAAAAAGCAGAAAATAAGTGCATTTTACAATCGATTAAAAATCAATCAAATAAATAAAAAAGTGATTTTTAACGTAAAAAAAATCAGCCAAAGCTATTGCAGAATTAAAAAAAGCACTTACCTTTGCAATGCAATTCGGAAATAAACCGAAGCA
>DCIP01000132.1:11477-11636 GCA_002317115.1 Candidatus Scybalocola fimicaballi | reverse complement strand
ACTGTCCTATCATCATCGGTTATCCAGATGTGGTTGATTCAGCAATCACAGTTAAGGTTCCGATTGATTCTCCAATCGTGGCGTTCAAGAATTCTAAGCTTCTTCGAGAGCAGATGCTTGTTTATTTCACTACTTTCGGTATCAAGAGAAACGATATCT
>DCIP01000132.1:0-11391 GCA_002317115.1 Candidatus Scybalocola fimicaballi | reverse complement strand
CTTGAGAATGCACGCAAGAAGAAGAAAATGACTATTTTGCTTGCTGGTCGTCCATACCATACAGATCCACTTGTGCAGCATAGAATTTCTGAGATGATTGCCAAACTTGGTGTTGAGGTGATCACAGAGGAGATCGCACGTGGTGGTGCAGTGGTACTTCAGAGCGACACTCCAGAGGCATTCCATATCCGTCAGTGGAGTTACGTTAACCGTATATTGAATGCGGCACAGTGGGTGGCAGAGCAGGATAGCGATGTTCACTTCGTTGAGATGACATCATTCGGTTGTGGACCAGATGCATTCTTGACTGACGAAATCCGAAGCATTCTATCGCGTCATGGCAAATCGTTGACTCTATTGAAGATCGACGACGTGAATAACATCGGTTCGTTGAAACTACGTGTCCGCTCGTTGATTGATAGTTTGAAATATGAGTACGAGGCAAAGGGTGGTGTTACAGTAAGAAGAAAAGATCCATTTGTTAAGACTGGTATCTTTGCGAAGGGAGATAAGGCAACAAAGACAATCCTTGCTCCATTCTTCACTGAATATATGTCTCCACTACTTCCGTCGGCATTCAAGGCTATCGGCTACAACCTAGTAGCGTTGCCAATGGGTGATGCCCAGAGTAACGAGGAAGGTTTGAGATACTCAAATAATGAGGTTTGTTACCCTGCAACATTGGTTGTCGGTGACTTCATCAAGGCATTGAAGAGTGGTAAGTACGATTTGGATAACACAGCAGTGACAATCACTCAGCTTGGACAGTGTCGTGCCACAAACTATCCAGCTTTGATCAAGAGAGCATTAGTCGACGCTGGATTCTCACAGGTGCCAGTTATATCTCTTGGTATTCCAAACAAAGAGGAGTATCCAGGCTTTAATCTTCCATACAAGACTGCCGGTCCGATTGTGTTGAACTCATTGCTATATGGCGACTGGATCTCAATTATGTATCATGCTATCGCAGTGCGTGAGAAGACAAAGGGAGAGGCAAGAGCGATGAGAGACAAGTATCTTGAACTTGCCAAACCACTTATTGAGGCACGCAAGAGTAAGAAACTAATCGGATTGCTAAAAGAGGCTGCAGAAGATTTCAACTCAATCGCAGTTTACGACAAGACATATCCAAAGGCAGGTATCGCAGGAGAGATTTTCTTGAAGTTTAATCCATACTCACACAAGCATATCTCAGATTGGTTGATGGATCACGGCGTGGAGGTGCTTCCACCAACATTCCACAACTTCTTCTTGAAGATTCTTGTGAATATTGAGTTCAACAGAAAGAACAAGATCATCGATCCAAAGTTGCCATCATGGACAATGGATTTGATCTATAGAATGATTTATGGACGTGTCAAGAGCTTTGAGAAAGCAGCGTCGAAATTCAGATATTTCGAGCCAGAACCAGATATCCGCACAATCAGTAAGTGGGCAGAGGAGGTTCTTTGCTTGACAGTGCAGAGTGGAGAAGGATGGTTACTTCCAGCTGAGACAATCCAGTATATGAAGCAGGGTTGCAACAACGTAGTCAGCCTACAGCCATTCGGATGTATTGCCAACCACATCTGTGCACGTGGTATTGAGAAGAAGATGAAGACATTGTATCCTCAGCTTAACATGCTTGCCCTTGACTTCGATGGAGGTGTGAGTGAGGCAAATATTGCAAACAGATTGCTGTTGTTTATTAGCAATATGAAATAAAATGCCTGTGGATCGGATTTAAGGTTGCTTAAATTCGATCCATTTGGTAAAATTGTAATGTTATTATTATGTCATTAATTTGTAAGAACAAGGAGAAGATAACAGTTTTTTGATGATTAATTAACGGGAAATTTTGAATAGATTAGGACGACAGTCAAATGAGATTGGATTAGCAGTATTTTCCATAAACGTAGTGTCCATTTGAATTCCGTGAGAATTTTCGAAAAAAAACATTCTGAATGTTTATGAATAAATAAACTTTTGTATTTTTGTAAAAAATGGAAGAAAGAAAAATAAAAGCCTATAAACATTATTTTAAGGATTTTATAGAATCGTTGAATGAAAATGAATCTAGAAAAGTGTTCTATGTCTTAGATATGCTTAAAACACAACAAAGAGTTAGTGAAAAGTTTGTTAAGTATATTAAAGAAGATATTTTTGAGTTAAGAGTTGAGTATAATGGTAATATATACCGTGTATTCTTTATTTTTGACAAGGGGAACATAGTCATATTATTCAACGGATTTCATAAGAAATCTCAAAAAACACCAAAAAACGAAATTGATAAAGCAATTCAAATAAAGAAAGAATATTATGAGCAAGGAGAATGAATTATTTGATGTAGATGCTTTGATGGACGAAAAGTTTGGAAAAGAAGGAACTCCTGAAAGAAACAAATTTAGGGAAGAAGCATATAATTTTTGCGTCGGAAAGATGATTTCTAATGTAAGAAAACAAGAAAAAATAACACAAGTAGAATTGGCAAATCGAATAGGATCAAGTAAGTCTTATATTTCTCAAATAGAAAATGGGCGAGTAGAGCCAAGTGCAAGTTTGTTTTTTAAGATAATGAATGCATTGGGAATGAGGATAGACATTTGCAAACAAATGGTATCCATAGAATAATTTTGTGTAGAAGATCTTCCATTCCTATTAAAAAATCCGCATTTTAGTTTCAAATTGAAAATCGTCAAATAAAAAAATAAAAAATAGGTCGACGGAATTTTTGTAGAAAATGCCATTGCCTAAATTTGTGAATAAATTTAGGAGTATGGAAAAGAAAGTAATAGGTGTAGTTCCTCTATGGGACGATGAGAAAGAAAGTTTATGGATGCTTCCAAACTATTTGGATGCGATTATTTCAGAAGGTGCTTTGCCTATCGTTTTCCCTTTGACGACGGATGAGAATGATCTAAACCAGTTGGCTTCTATGTGCGACGGAATTCTTTTCACGGGTGGTCATGATGTCTCTCCATCTGTGTATGGTGAGCAAAGACGTGATGTTTGTGGCGTTCCTTGTGTGGAGCGAGATACAATGGAAGGAATACTGTTGGATATTTGTATCAGTACGAATAAACCAGCGTTGGGAATCTGTAGAGGAATACAATTCTTCAATGCATATTTGGGTGGCACGTTGTATCAGGATTTGCCGACGGATAAACCATCGGTAGTTGAGCATCACATGTCAGCTCCATACGACGTGTATATCCACAACGTCTCATTGATTAAAGATTCTCCATTGTATGGTTTGTTGCAAACAGAAATCCTTCCTGTGAACAGCTATCATCATCAGGCGATTGCCAAACTGTCGCCTAAATTAAAACCGATGGCGATTTCAGAAGACGGAATTGTAGAGGCTGTTTATTTGCCTGAGCATCCGTTCTTGTGGGCAGTACAGTGGCATCCTGAATTCCTGTATGGATGTGATGAACCGTCGAAGAAGATTTTCAGGAAGTTTTTGGCGGCGACGGAATGAAGTGCAAAATTGTGAATGCGAAAACGTGAAAAATGCTATTGAAAGCATTAGATGATTCAATAAATTCATTAATTTTGCAGATGTAATTAAAATAATAGGATTATGAAAACATTACTAAAAGAAGAAAAAACTCCTACAACGTCAAAGAAGACTTTTGTAGATGAGAATGGAATTGAAAGCATAGAATATTATGCTTATAATAGAAAGGGAATAATGGGGAGATGTAGTCAGTGTTGGTGGGCGCTTTCTAAAGCCTGGGAACTTCAGACTCATGAGGATAATCTAAGTTTTGTCGATGAAAGATGAGATATATGATAGATACGTGCATCGTATCATTTATAGTTGATGGATGTAAGTTTAGCCCGGTAGTAGATGATATTTTGAATGATTATAACAACCAATTATTTGTCAGTGTGGAGAGTGTGAAAGAATTGATTGTCATGTATCGTCGTAAAAGAATGTTCAATAAAAAGTATAAATCTGAACGTGATTTAATCAGTGCAATTTCGGATGTTTATGGTCTTCAAATTATTCCAACAACGGAGCAAGTTATGTTGGTGTATGCTGATTTACAATTGAATGAAGCTGAAGATCATAATGATCCTTCAGACCATGTGATAATATCACATGCAATTGTAGAGAGAATGCCTTTGATTTCTTCAGATAGAAAGTTTCATTATTATAGAAATCAGGGATTGGATTTTATATATAATGAGAGATGAGATAAAAGGACCGTTGTCGAGAAGAATATTTTCAAGAATTTTTTGGAGGCGACGGAATGAAGTGCTAAATTATGAATGCGAAATGCTGAATTATTCCTGATTATAGATTTTGCAGAGGAGAAAATCTCGTAGAGACGCACGGACGTGCGTGTGATGATTTTTTGGAGGCAATGTAAAAACAAAAAATCCCGCATTTTAGTGCGGGATTTTTGTTTGTCATTTAGGCAATGTTTTTACTCGTACATCATCTTGTGAGCCTCGATCTTGGCCAACATATCGCTCAAACGCTCGATCTTCGACTTTGTGATTGCCACACGTCCTGAACGGATGAACTGAAGCACCTGTAGTTTCTGACTCAACTCGTTGAACAAACCTTGTGTCTCGTCTGTGTGACCTGTCTTCTCGAAGATTACGCATGTCTCGTTGATCTCAAGAATACGGATGTTGTATTTTCTGATCAACTCTTCTGTGCCCTCAAGTTTGATGAAATCCTGTGTGGCAATCTTGTACATCGCGATCTCCTGATATACAAGGTCGGAATCGTCGTTGTAGAAGCTCTTGATGATATCGATTCTCTTGTCGATCTGCTTCACTACCTTCTCGATGGTGTCCTCATCTGTGATGGTTGTGATTGTGAACTTATGGATTCCTGGTAGAGCCGACTGCGATACGCTCAAACTCTCTATGTTTAGACGACGGCGTGTGAAGATGATGGAGATCTGGTTTAGCAAGCCTACCTGATTCTCTGAGAATACTGTTACTGTGAACAGCTTCTTTCCATCTGTACACTCTGCTGGATTGCATTTCTGACAATCTTTGCCGCATTGCGTTGCCTTTATATTATCTGCCATATTTTTATCTAATTATGTGGAGACGCGAAGGTTTCGCGTCTCTACGGTAATTATTCTTATCCCAAAAGAATGTTTGTGACTGTCTCTCCGGCTGGAACCATCGGATAAACCATTCCCATCTCTTCGCAGTTTGCTATCAATAGGTATGGCTTGTCGTCTGCAAACATCTCCTTGATTGCTGCGTCAAGCTCCTCACGTGTGCTTACCTCTTTGTTCTTGATTCCGTAAGCGTCTGCGATGGCATTGAACTTTGGATTCATCATTGGAGTAGACGAGTATCTCTCCTTGAAGAACAACTCCTGCCACTGACGTACCATTCCAAGGTAATTGTTGTTAAGAATGATCATCTTGACGCCAATCTGCTTCTCCATGATTGTTCCCAACTCCTGGATGGTCATTTGGAATCCACCGTCGCCAGCAAACATACATACTGTACGCTTTGGTGCTCCAATCTTGGCTCCGATTGCGGCTGGAATACCGAATCCCATTGTTCCAAGTCCTCCACTTGTAACGACGCTGCGTGACTTTGTATACTTGAAGTAGCGAGCCGCCATGATCTGGTTCTGACCTACGTCTGTAACAAGGACTGCCTCGTTGTTGGTAGCCTCAGAGATCTTGCGAACAACCTCACCCATCTTCAATGGACCTTCTGTTGGATGAACCTCTGGAGTGATGACTTTGTCGTTCTCTTTATCCTCGTGCTCCTTGAAACTCTCAATCCATTTAGTGTGCTTAGCCTCTTTAAGTTTAAGTGTCAACTCTGGTAGAGATGCCTTCACGTCGCCAAGAACCTTTGCAGTTGCCTTTACGTTCTTATCCAACTCAGCAGTGTCGATATCCAAGTGGACAATCTTAGCCTGCTTTGCGTATGTCTTCAAATCACCAGTCACACGGTCGTCGAAACGTATACCGATGGCGATGATTACGTCTGCCTCGTTAGTCTTGATGTTTGGTCCAACGTTACCGTGCATTCCAAGCATACCTTTGTTTAGACGGTGGTCTGATGGAAGTGCAGATAGTCCAAGCAATGTGTTTCCTGCTGGGATATCAGCCTTCTCCAAGAATGCCTTCAACTCAGACTCTGCGTTGGCAAGGATAACACCCTGTCCAACCAATGCAAGTGGCTTCTCTGCCTTGTTGATGATCTCAGCTGCAGCGTCGATCTGAGCAGGGTTGATTGCTGTGAACGGAATATATCCGCGAGTGAAATTGCATTTCTGGTAGTTGAACTCAGCCATCTCCACTTGTGCGTTCTTAGTGAAGTCGAGCACAACCGGACCTTTTCTACCTGTATTTGCGATATGGAAAGCCTTAGCCACCGCTGGAGCGACGTCGGCTGCCGAACGGATCTGGTAAGACCATTTTGTGATTGGTAGTGTACAACCAATCAAGTCAACCTCCTGGAAAGCATCAGTACCAAGGAATGCCGCTCCTGCCTGTCCTGCGATCACAACGAGTGGAGTAGAGTCCATCATTGCGTCGGCAATACCTGTGATGGCATTAGTAGCGCCTGGTCCTGAAGTCACTAAGCAAACACCAGTCTTTCCACTGACTCGTGCGTATCCCTGTGCTGCGTGTGTTGCACCTTGCTCGTGACGAGTTAGGACATAGTTGAACTTGTCCATGTAGTCGTACAGAGCATCGAACGTAGGCATGATGCTGCCTCCGGGATAGCCAAAAATAGTGTCAACATTCTCTTTTAGGAGACTCTCCATAAGAATGTATGCACCTTTCATCTGATTACTCATAACTGACTTTTTATTTACTTAGTTGTGTGGGGATTTCTCTATCTCCCCGCTATAATAAATTATGATTTGTAAAGACGGGGATATGCCCCGTCTCTACGTCTTAATTCCGTTTTTCGTTATCGTTATCGTTATCGTTTTAGTCAACGTTAACGTTAACGTCATCGTTAATCAACGATACGAACTCCACCCTTATCTGCAGACGCTACCATTGATGCGTAAGCTCTCAAGGCCTTTGAAACGACGCGGTCACGCTTTGGCTTCCATGCGTCCTTACCCTTTGCCTCTTCTGCCTTACGACGCTCTGCCAACTCTGCGTCTGACAAGCGAACTGCAATCTTACGTGCTGGGATATCAATCTCGATGATGTCTCCGTCGCGTACAAGACCGATGTTACCACCGCTTGCTGCCTCTGGTGAGATGTGTCCGATTGACAAACCAGATGTACCGCCTGAGAAACGTCCGTCTGTAATCAACGCACACTCTTTACCAAGGTGACGTGATTTGATATATGAAGTAGGGTATAGCATCTCCTGCATACCAGGACCACCCTTAGGACCCTCGTGAGTGATGACAACAACGTCACCTGATACGACGCTACCGTTCAAAATACCCTTGCAAGCGTCATCCTGTGAGTTGAATACCTTAGCTGGACCAGCGAATTTCCAGATGCTCTCGTCGACGCCGGCAGTCTTAACTACACATCCGTCAAGAGCGATGTTTCCCTTCAAGATTGCCATACCACCGTCCTTTGAGTATGCGTGCTCAAGGTCGCGGATACAACCGTTAGCGCGGTCAGTATCGAATGAATCCCAGTATGTCTCCTGTGAACCCATCTTGATAGAGAACTTGTTGGCAGCTGTACTCTTATAGATCTTTTCAGCCTTCTCACATACGTTAGGGCTTGTGATTGCATATTTGTCGATAGCCTCGCCGATAGTCATTCCGTCGACACGCTTAACATTTCTATCAACCAAACCAGCTTTGTCAAGCTCGTTCATGATTGAAAGGATACCACCTGCACGGTTCAAATCCTGGATGTGGTACTTCTGAGTGTTAGGCGCAACCTTGCACAAACAAGGAGTGACCTTTGAAAGTGAGTCGATATCGTCCATCTTGAAGTCTACGCCTCCCTCCTGAGCGATAGCAAGAAGGTGAAGCACTGTATTTGTAGAACCACCCATTGCGATATCAAGAGTCATGGCATTCAAGAAAGCCTGACGAGTGGCGATGCTTCTTGGAAGTACGCTCTCATCACCGTCTCTATAATATTTGTATGCATTGTCGACGATCATCTTGGCTGCATCCATGAATAGCTGCTCACGATTCTTGTGAGTGGCTACGATAGTACCGTTTCCTGGCAAAGCGAAACCAAGCACCTCGTTCAAACAGTTCATTGAGTTTGCTGTGAAGATACCAGAGCAGCATCCACATCCTGGACAAGCTGCGTTCTCGATCTTAGCTACCTGCTCGTCAGACACTGACTCGTCAGCACTCTGGATCATAGCGTCGATAAGGTCAAGGTCGTGGCTGCCCTCAAGTTTACCAGCCTCCATTGCACCACCTGAAACGAAGATAGTAGGGATGTTAAGACGCATAGTAGCGATCAACATACCTGGAGTGATCTTATCACAGTTTGAGATACAAACCAATGCGTCAGCCTTGTGAGCGTTCACCATATACTCCACAGAGTCAGCGATCAAATCACGGCTTGGAAGAGAGTAAAGCATACCGTCGTGGCCCATAGCGATACCATCGTCGATAGCGATAGTGTTGAACTCAGCTGCGAAGCAACCAAGCTTTTCAATTTCTGCCTTAACTTTCTGTCCGATTTCGTGTAGATGTGTATGTCCTGGCACGAACTGAGTAAAACTGTTGGCGATAGCGATGATAGGCTTACCCATCTGCTCACGCTTCATACCGTTTGCCACCCAAAGAGCTCTCGCTCCGGCCATTCTGCGTCCCTCTGTGCTGAATGCACTGCGAAGTTGATGTTTCATTATTGTATCTTTTAAACCAATTCTAAATAAATATCTTGCAAAAATAGTAAATTTGTTATTATCTACGTTGAGAAAGTGATAAATTATTATGATTTTGGCTCTTTTTCTTATTGATGACGTGGGAGATTTTGACATTTTGTATTTATTCAGTGAATAATATGTTTATCGGGAGAAAATCTTTATTAACTTTGCATTGATGTTATGATAGTCATGTCATTAGAATTCGGACGAGATAGCATTATTTTAAATGACTGTAAAACAACTAAATCAAATACAATTATGGCAAACAAGTATGCAGGTACCCAGACCGAGAAAAATCTGGAAGCAGCATTCGCTGGTGAGTCGCAGGCACGCAACAAGTACACTTATTTTGCTTCACGCGCTAAGAAAGATGGTTATGAGCAGATAGCTGATATTTTCCAGCACACTGCGGACAACGAGAAGGAGCATGCTAAGATGTGGTTCAAGGAGCTTCACGACGGTATGCCATCCACTCCTGAGAATCTTCTTGCTGCAGCAGAGGGTGAGAACTACGAGTGGACTGACATGTATGAGGGATTCGCTAAGACAGCGGAAAAGGAAGGCTTCCCTGAACTTGCAGAGAAATTCCGTCTTGTAGCTGCTATCGAGAAGCGTCACGAGGAGCGCTACCGTGCTCTATTGAAGAACATTGAGACAGCAAAAGTGTTTGAGAAGTCTGAGGTTAAGGTATGGGAATGCCGCAACTGTGGACATATCGTAGTCGGTACTAAAGCTCCTGAGATCTGCCCAACTTGTGCTCACCCACAGGCTTACTTTGAGGTTAGCGCCAACAACTATTAATCTGTATCTATTAAAAGATATAATCCCAGACCATTTGACTACATGGTTTGGGATTTTTTTATTTAAAAGCATGAATAGAATTTTCCATTTTCCATTGATTTATTATCTTTGTCGAAAAGACTAACAGGTTAGGGCTATGAAAAATACATTTATTGCTATTATATCCGTACTTATGGTTGCCTTCTCTTCGACGGTTTCTGCAGATGAACAGTTGACTGTCCAGGCTAACCAGCATGCGTATTTTCCTGGTGGCCAGACTGCTTTGGCTACGTGGTTGTCGGAGAATTTGAGATTCCCTCAGGAGTGTATAGATAAGAAGGTAGAAGGTGAGGTGATTGTATCATTCATTGTTGAGCGTGACGGTACCATCACAGGAATACGTCTTGAGCAAGCTGTAGATCCCAAACTTGACGCTGAGGCTAAGAGAGTTGTGAGCGTGATGCCAAACTGGGTTGCTGCAGAGATGAATGGAGCGAAGGCAAGAAGCCGTATGATGCTTCCAATCAATTTCAAATTGCCGAAGTCAAAATAAATTTGATATTTGTAAATAGTATAGACGGGGATTGCCTCCGTCTTTTTTACTAAGAAAAAATAAATATGATTAATGTGTTAAAAAAAATAGCTCCATTATTCTTGGCTCTAATGCTTGTTGCTCCAGTGAGTGCACAAAGAGCAAGCAGAAGCAGTAGCACTACTAGTAATAGCAGTAATGATAGCAACAGTAATAGTAGTAGCAATAGTGGAAGTAGTAGCAATAGTGGAAGTAGTAGCAATAGTGGAAGTAGTAGCAATAGTGGAAGTAGTTCCCCTCGTAATGAAAGATCGGCAAGACCTGTAGAGACAAGACCTTCTCGACCAGCAGAGTCTCGTCCACAAAGTCATACATCATCTTCTAATAATTCTCATCATGGAGGTCATCATGGTCATCATGAGCCGCCTCCACCACCACATCATCATCATCACCATCATGGGGGAGAGAATGTTGTAGTTGTTGTTGAAGATGATGCTAATTATACAACAAACAGTTACAGTAGTGAAGTCGTGTCTGGAGACTACGATATGGATAAGTTTATGCTTTATGCAAATCTTGGATTTGGCTTATCATTCAGAGGCTTTTCTGGTGAATTGGATTACGAGTCGGATGATCCAGATCATGAGGATAACAAGGCATTTGGAAGCAGTTTGGGTTACAATATAGAGTTGAGGTGTGATATTGGTATGAGCAAACATACTTTTTTTAGCACAGGAGCAGGTTTTGCAAAACAATCGTTCTACAATATATTCTGGCCGGGCAACTATATGAAGAACACAAAACGATTCTTGGATGTTCCGTTGATGTTCGGCTACAGAAAGTCGTCAGACGAGGATTTCTTTGGGTCTCTTGCAATCGGTCCAAGATTCGCATACGGAATAAACGGAGAATGTGTTGAAACTTACGATTTCTACCCGGATGATGAATATGGAGTGTTCAAGCATAATAGTTATGGCGGACAATATGGAATTAAAAGATTCGCAGTAGGAATTGGATTTGAGGCCAATTTGGGTATTGATAAATTCCTTCTTGGATTCGCCGCAAGCTTTTATCCGCGTAATGATTGTAAACCAAGTGAGATTTACGATGGACTATACAGAAGATTTTATAATTGCCGTACCAATATTACGTTTAAAGCAGGTTGGAGAATATTTTGACATATGATATTTTGAAAATGTGTAGAGACGCGACGTGCCGCGTCTCTTTTTTCATCAAGTTTGTTCGATATGAGACAAAAAAAATACCGTTAACTCACGCTG
>DCIP01000085.1 GCA_002317115.1 Candidatus Scybalocola fimicaballi | reverse complement strand
CGTAACCATACTGGATACCTACGATGTTTGTCACACCGTAACGGTTCCACAAGTGTGTGACCAAACCACGGATCACGTTGTTAAGACCTGGGCACAAACCTCCGCAAGTCACAATCGCAACCTTAGTCTTTGCTGGCTCGAAATATAAAAGTTCCTTAGGTCCGGGTTTCTCGAATGAGACCAAGTCTTCTCCATTCTTAATAGAAGACATCACATCCTGCAAAGAAGAAGAGTAAAGCACGCGCTCGCCATCCTCAACGAAATCGTAGATGCCATCACCTTTTACCTTAGACAAGTGGAGTGGAGTCTTGATCTTGCACTCTCCTAGTGTTTTTATCGTAAAATTCATGTCCATAGTTCAACCTATTTTAGTTTGCTACAAATTTAGTCTTTTTCGCAATTAGAGAGCAAAAAAAAGTATGAAATTTATATTTCATTTTAAGTTAGTTACGGATTGAAAGGAGATAATGCGCGATTTAGCAATCTATAATTTAATTTGTAAGAAGAAAAATTAGTGTTGGATTCCCAATGTGCCCGAAAGTTCATTCCATTTTGCATTTATAATTTCGCATTTAGAATTTCATTTGTTATCTTTGCCGAAAAGAACTAATTTTCGAAAATCTATGAATGCCATTGAAAGGGTAGGCGATTATAGCAGATTGATGTGGAAAACATTCAGAAAACCAGACAATTGGAAGATGTTTGGTAAGCAGTATGTGCGTGAACTCCACAAGCAGGGTATCAACTCGTTACCGATTGTATGTATTATTTCTGTGTTTATCGGTGCGGTGATCTGTATTCAGATGAGAATCAATACGGAGAGTCCGTTCCTTCCGTCGCAGCTTACGGGTTATGCCACTCGTGAAACTATGATCCTGGAGTTTTCTTCAGCGATTTTGTGTTTGATTCTTGCTGGTAAGGTGGGATCTAATATTGCGTCGGAGATCGGAACAATGAGAATCACTGAGCAGATCGACGCGTTGGATATTATGGGTGTTAATTCTGCTAACTATTTGATTTTGCCTAAAATATTGGCGTTTGTTACGATGATTCCTTGTCTTGTTACATTCAGTATCACCACTGGATTGCTTGGTGGTTTCGGAGTGGCTTTGTTCACAGAGATGATCACTCCGATGGAGTATGAGCAGGGTATCCAATATTCGTTCTTGCCATATAGTGTACAGTATTCAATAGAGAAGAGTGTGGTGTTTGCGTTTATCGTGACTTCCATAGCTTCCTATTATGGCTATACTGTAAAAGGTGGAGCGAGAGAGGTCGGTAAGGCAAGTACAAACGCTGTTGTGAACAGTAGTGTGATTATCTTGTTGTTCGACGTGATGCTTACTAAATTGTTGTTGTCCTAATAAGTTGCAATATGATTGAGGTTAAAAATGTAAACAAATCGTTTGATGGCAAACAGGTGCTTTTCGACATCTCTGCCAATCTGCTTGAGGGACACGCCAATTTGATTATCGGTCAGAGTGGTAGCGGTAAGACGGTGCTTATGAAGTCTGTTGCCGGAATTCATCGTATCGACAGCGGTGAGATTCTTTACGACGGAAGAAATATCTCGCAGATGACGTCGCATGAGCTTAACTTGTTGCGACGCGAGATCGGTATGCTTTTCCAGGGCTCTGCTTTGTTTGATTCCCTTACAGTGATGGAGAATGTGATGTTCCCATTGCGAATGTTCTCCGGTAAGAGTGAGGATGAGATGATAGATAGAGCACGTTTCTGCTTGGAACGAGTGGATCTTCTTCGTGCTGTGGATCTTTATCCGTCTGAGATAAGTGGAGGTATGCAGAAGAGAGCTGCCATTGCGAGAGCTATCGTGTTGAACCCTAAGTATTTGTTCTGCGATGAGCCAAACTCAGGTCTTGATCCAAAGACCTCTTTGCTAATCGACCGTCTGATTCTTGAAATCACTCACGAATACAACATCACTACAATTATCAATACTCATGATATGAACTCTGTTATGGAGATCGGTGAGAATATCATCTTCATCAACAAGGGCTACAAGAGCTGGCAAGGTAACAATACAGAGATCTACGATACAGGAAACGAGGATTTGGAAAACCTTATCTTTGCTTCCGAGTTGTATAAGAAAATTAAAAAGGCCCACATGATGGGCATCTAAATATGGGATTTTTCAGTAAACCAGAAATACGTCAGTTCAACTATACTCCCCGCTACTGGGATCCTCGTAAGGAGGAGATGGAGCAGCGTAGAGCTCGAATCCGCAAACAGTTGCAGGAGGAGAAGGAACGTGCTATGCAGGAAGATAGAGTTGATTTCGATGATGACTTAGAGTTTAAGCCTAGAACTTCGGAACCAGCAGAAGATGAGGCACGAACTCCTCATCGCACCACTTTGCAACATGGCTTCCTACGTGAGCAGAGACGCTCTTCGTCTGGCGATGACAATAAGATGATGAAGGTGTTAGTTTTTTCTGGTGTAGTGTTGGCTGCATACCTGATCCTTAAAAAATTCGGTTTCTAACGACTATGGACGATATTATACATTTGCTTCCGGATACGGTTGCCGACCAGATTGCTGCAGGAGAGGTTGTGCAGCAGCCAAGTTCGGTGATTAAGGAGTTGGTGGAGAATTCCATCGACGCGGGCGCTACGGAGATTCGTGTCATAGTGAAGGATGCCGGCCGCACGTTGATCCAGGTGGTCGACAACGGTAAAGGTATGAGTGAGCAGGATGCTGTGGTGGCTTTCCAACGTCATGCCACATCCAAAATTCGTGCAGTTGAGGATTTGAGTGTGCTCTGCACTATGGGTTTCCGTGGTGAGGCTCTTGCCAGTATCGCGGCTGTCGGACATGTGGAGCTTCGCACCAGACGTGAGGTGGATGAACTTGGAACTCAGGTGCTGATTTCTGGTGGCACTATCGAGGCTGTCAATAAAGTCTCGTGCCCGGTAGGTGCAAACTTCTCAGTCAGAGATATATTCTATAATGTGCCAGCTCGACGCAAGTTTTTGAAAAGCGACAATGTGGAGTTTGGCAA
>DCIP01000199.1 GCA_002317115.1 Candidatus Scybalocola fimicaballi | reverse complement strand
TGCATTATGAATTATGCATTAAAATAAAGATCGCTTAAATAGGCTGATTATAGAATCTCATTTCTATAATCAAAATTAAATTTACACGCACGTTTTAAACTTAAAATGACACGCACGTCCGTGCGTCTCTACGAGCGTGTTCGCCAATTATGAATTGTGAATTATGCATTATGAATTAAAATATATTCAGCAAAGGTGCGGTTTGCACCTTCGCCGAATAATATTTCAAATCTTAATCAAATTACTTGATTGTGATGTTAGTGTTACCCTCTGTCTCCCATGCAGAAACTGATACACAGAATCTGATTGGAGTCAACTTATCGAACTCTGATGGATCTGTATCATTATCACCATCAAGGTCGATCTTATTAGCTGGATCCGAATCATCAAGACCATCAGCTACACCATCACCAGACTTATCACCGATGAAGTTGTCATCAGGCAAAGTCAAAGTGAAACGGTATGACTTTCCAGCCTCCCATACAGGAACATTTGTTCCATCAAGATCGATGATTACAGTCTTGCAACCAAGAACACCATCTGTAGCATTATGACGGCCCTGAGCATCTGTCTTAGAATAACCACAGTTACCAATCAAATTGTACTCTGTAGTAGAACCCTTCTTAAGTGTCTCTACCTTGTAGTAAACACGAACTGCAATCTTACCTGTCTGTGGAAGAAGCATGAAGTTATAATCACAAGCAGTTGCTGTCTTACCATTTACAACGATATCAGCCTTTGATCCACCAGTAGCAAAGTCGTAATCATATAGGACACCCTGTGCAGCCTCAGAACCAGATTTATCAGCAAGGCCTTTTACCAAAGCAGCATCACCATCGATAGCCTTTACATCCCAAGTGATGATCTCACTCTGCTTCATTTCTGTAGAAACAGTAGTTACCTTATCTGTAAATGTTGCAAATGTAGAAGTGTTACCATCTGTTGGCTTACCAGCAGCGATAACCTCAACCTTGTTGATTGTGTACTTATCATCAGTAGCACCTACAAAAGAGAAGTTAACCTTTGAAAGAGCGTGAGTAAAGTTCAATGGCTGAACACCATTGCCTTTTGCATCTAGATGTGTATTTGGCTTAGCACTTACTGAATCGTGAGCAACTACCAAGTCCACCTGAGCTGATGCAGATGGAGCTGGAGCGAATTTGATAGAATGTCCTTCTACATTCCATGATGCACCAGTGATAATATTGAATGCACGGAATCCCATTTTTCCAGCTGAGAAACTTGGCCAGTAATACAACTCATCAACTGTATCAAAAATTTCATGAGTTTGGTTGTCTGTCTCATCTGCTTTTTGAGCTGTCTCTCCATCATTGAAATAAAGAGAACCATCATACCAAGCATTAACATAGAAACCAGAAGTCTTAACTGCAGATGCGTCAACAACATCAGCTCGTGTACCACCAGCAGTGTAAGTAGAGAAGCTCAAAGCTCCGTTAGCTCTGTTTGAGCCATTTGTAGACTTCTCTGGAGCGAATTCCTCGTCCTGAGAACACGATGCAAGAGCCAAGCTTGCAAGTGCGAAAAAGAAAATTTTCTTCATGTTTGTAATTTTTTTAATTAATTTTTCCTTTTGTTTTTACAGATCGATGTCGATATTGATCTCATCCTCCCAATCGCTCACCGTGATGTCGAATCCTTTACCGCCACCGGTCATCTGCACATCTGGAAGCTCAATAGGATCCTTAACCTCTATGATCAAATCTAAATCGTCGTCTTTTGAAATCCAGACCTTGTCGCCCACTGGCAAATCATGCGTCAGGATTGTCTGGCCATCCACGAGCATCACATCCAAATGTAAGTAAAGCTCTTCCGGCCCAAATGAATAGCCTTTCACCAGTCCGAATGTCTGGAAATCCGTCTCCACATATCCGGTAGAATCTGTCTCTGCTTTCGACTGCCATCCTGTCAACTCATGCGCCGTCATCTCCGTCTGGGAATGCATCTGGCTGATGTTGTAGGATTTAGCCACACCGCTTATCACAGCTCTTACAGTGTAAAGGTTTGCAAATCCTTTGAAATGGACTTTCACTCCCATCTTGATGATCGCCGACTTCGGATAGAATGTTCCGTCGTCGAAACGGGTATGTGGAGTAAAGTCTCTGATAATCTGACTATCATCAATTATCACACCTTCGTAACAGTCGTTGGCAAACCATATCGGCTGCTTGGCAGTGAGTGAATAATCGTCAGCTCGCGTTCCGTCTCTTGTAGCCTGAGCTCTTGTGGCACGTGTCTGCGCCGCCCAAGGTGAGTTGGATCGTGTCACCCATTCGGCGCGTGAGGATGCGAACCATCGTGAAGCCTGGGGCACTGTCTCGATCTGTGCCGACGCGTATCTTTCCATTCCTGTGAATTGGAGCGACGCGTATTCCATCACCGACTGGTTGAACACAAACAGGTTCCAATCTCCATCATATAGGGTGATCTTCGTATGCTCGATATCGTTGGTCACCACCAACGCAGGATCATGCTGCCCGGTCTGGTCGAAAGCGTACACCGACATTCCCGTAGGAGGCTCACCCTCGTCGAAATCAGCCCAACGGCTGCCATTCCAGTCCACATTTATATCCACCGGCACTAGAGTGTCCCACTCATCCCAAAGCTGACGTCTGTCGCAAGAGGAGACGAACAACATCAGAATCATTGCCAACCACAGATGCACGATACAACGCGTGAATCTCACCGGATGTGCGAGCCTATTCTTTAATAGCATCGTCACCTCCTTCCTTATTTTTGTTTTGGTTGAGCAACTTGCTCGGTTTCTCCACTCTTCTGTGGATCAAATAACCAATATTAATGTCAAGTTTATTAGGGCCGATCCATGTGTAGCGTCCGTCGCGCTGCCACACCAAATATTTGTTGTCAAGCTTGCCCTCGTAGTAGCTGTAGTTGGTACGCATCACTCCGAGTCCTGCGCCCACCTGCACTCTCCAACGTCTGTTCTTACCGAAACGCTTGGCGTAATGGTAGGAAACACCGGCGTTGATACATATCTCTCCTTGATAACCCTTAGAGTGGCGCTCAAGGTCGTAGTAGCCTACTCCAGCGATTAATCCCAAAGCATGGCCCGTAAGTTTAGGCTCAAAACGTCGGTCATCGCCAAACCAATATTTGCCCTCAAGCTCCCAATACTGAATCTCGTAGCACCACGAGTCGTCTTTAGCCACCCACCATGGGAAGACGTAGGAGACATTGAAGCTCAAACGGTCGCCAGTCGGGAATTCAATTCCCACGTTTGGAGCCAATACCGCGTCGTACATAAGATTAGTGTTGACCGCGAACATAGGCTCATAGACAGTCACCGTCGTCTTCTTAGGAATTCTCTTAGGAGGAGCGATCGGTTTTTCTGCCTGAAGCTCATCCTTCTTAGGCTTCTTCACATACTCCTTGTTTTCCGGTTTTTTCTCAGGAAGAAGCGGCACCATATCTGGGTAGGCTTTTCCCTTCTCCCTCTTCTTGAAATAGATCACGACGTCGCAGCGACGCAATTGAGGGAAGAATTTCTGCGAGACAATCTCCCAAGTGGCACCCTTGTCAATCGACTTGATCTTAGCAGGGACATCACCACCAGTGAGGATGCACTGCATCACCCTGTCCTTATTCTTGATGTCGGACTTTCTCACCTCCGTCGCAAGGTTTTGCCAAATCTGCGGGATTGTCACCTTAGCGTTGAAATAATTTTCATTATATCTCGGAAGTGTGAAATATCTCTCGATAAGATGAATGGAATTGTCAAGACGTTTCCATCTCACCATAGAGTTAGCCTCGTCAGATCCCTCCGGAGAAACGCCAGCAAACACGTCGACGCGTGGCACATAGATAGAGTCAGCACCCTGCTTCTCCTGCACACGACGCAATTTGTTGAGCATCTCGTTATTGGTAGAATAATCAAGATCAATCGCCGCTGAACTTACATTAAAATAAAAGGTGATTTTCGTTGAATCCACGTAGCCACTGAATCCATCGTTTTTCTGAGCCGCAGCCGCAGCCACGTTCAAAATAAGAATTACACAATATGTAATATACTTTCTTATCAACTTTTAATCCTAATATACCATCATCACAATCATCATTTGTCATCCATATACATAGTGTCCCACTCGTTCAAATGATGAATTATACTACTTTCTCACAAAATTTGAATGATTATATTGTAATCATTACAAATCAGGTTACAAATAAAATGAAAATTTTTCATTGATACCCCAAAATGAATCAAAAAATGATAAAATTCCACAACTTTTAACATTTTCCCAAACTTTTATACGATTTTATCTCAACTTTTACGCATTTTCACATAATTATGCAT
>DCIP01000062.1:7990-11766 GCA_002317115.1 Candidatus Scybalocola fimicaballi | reverse complement strand
GAGACATTCAACGGCAGACGGACAACATTAGCGCCGTAACTCTTCATCATTTCAAACTGGCCTTGACCCAGGCAACCGTCGACATTTTCAGAAAGGATATGATCTGTGGACCATCCTTTCAGCTGAACTGGCTCACCATCTTTAGATGAAAGCTGGTTGCCGACTAA
This sequence comes from Candidatus Scybalocola fimicaballi, assembly GCA_002317115.1. Lineage (GTDB taxonomy): Bacteria > Bacteroidota > Bacteroidia > Bacteroidales > Paludibacteraceae > UBA1723. Next base: position 11,599 of record DCIP01000062.1, on the reverse strand, counting down.
CTGCAGTTTTCCCCAATCGCTATAGTTCATGTCCTGATAAGGGCTTTTTGCCGCGTTAGCAGACAATGCCATAGAAGCAACTGTCAAAAATGTTAATTCATTTTTCATGTGTTTACCTTATTTAATTATCTTTTTCCGTTCTTAACAAAACATTTGACTCGTGTCAAAAAATAGTATAAGGACTTTTCTTTACAGACTTACCATGCAAATATGCACTTTTATTTCAAGACAAACAATAAAAAAGATAATATCTCAACAAAAAAAGAGGAGGAGCAAAATGCTCCTCCTCCGTGGTTTTTATAAGAAACCTCTCAATTAGCCGCACCTATGTGCGTCTCTACGAGAAATTTACTTTACGATCAACTTCTGAGTCTTAACAGCACCGTTAGACTTAACTACTACGCTGTAAACACCAGCAGCCAAAGCCTTGTTGATTGTACCTGTACCCTCAATCTTCTGAGATGCTACAACCTGACCAGCTACGTTAACAACCTCTACTGTTGCCTCAACATCCTCAGCAAGAGCTACTGTGAACTCACCTGATGTTGGGTTAGGGTAGATAGTGAAGTATTCAGATGCCTTAGCCTCAGAAACCTCTGCTGGCTTCAAGACTGGATCTGCAGGATCGATATCCTTGATGAACTCGAATGTAAGAGGACCTACATCACCAGCATCACCTGCGAAACGGATAGTAATACCCTGTGTACCTGCCTCACCGAATGCACAATAAACTTCTTTTGCACGACCAGACTTAGCATCTTTCATCATCCAACAGTCCCATGGCTTAACGTCAGCACTACAAGATGCCTTATCGAATCCGAATGCGTTAACAGCCATATCGTTTGTCAAGCTACTAGGATTACGTAGAAGATTACCACGATCAGAAACGATTGAGATCTCATTACCAAGTGCCTTGTAACCACCACCTACTACAGCAGCGATTTTGTAGTAACCTGGCTTAGCAACCTTAACTGTGTAGTTAATCCACTCACCTTCCTCAACCCATCCAAGGTTACAGTATCCTGAGTTAGCGTAATCTGTGTTCGCTGCGTTACATCCTGACAAGTCAACACCTTCATCTGGACGAGCAGAACCGTCTGTACCTGAATATGTACGACCACCGTTCAACGACTTGTATGTTGACTTTCCATCACCGTCCTTCCAATTATTTCCTGTAGAGATTGCGTCATCAAACCAGGTTACCTTACCATTCTCCACTTTTGACCAAGGACATGACTTATCAAGCCACTGCATCTTCTGAGCCAAAGAGAATACGTCTACCTCTTCACCTTCATTAGCATAGCCAACGATTTTCATTGAATCATCCTTTGCCCATGCGCCACCGTTTCCATCGTGGTATGCAACACCTTCACCACCTAGATCGTAGTAATCCCAGTGCCATGCATTAACTGCACTTGTTGTAGGAATCACATTGATTGTAGTAAAAGGTCCTGTCTCTGGCAACTCTACATCACGAACCTCACCAGCCATCAACTCACGTACATAATCTCCGTATACCGCACCGTTATCGCCTTTGTACTGAGACTCGTTACCTGGAGCACAAGTTCCTGTGTAGAATGAAGAAGCCTCATTCTTCTTACCCCAGTTCCAGATACACCAGCTGACAACCTGTGGAGCAACGTCAATATTGTCACAAGCAGCGATCATCTGATCTGCATTACTTGAACAGAAAGGACCGTTACCGTCGAACTTTACAGCTGACCACTCAGATACAAATACTGGAATGTTCTTCTGTGCGTTACGGAAGTCACCAAGCAATGAGTAGTGTGAGCATGAGTAGTAGTGGAACGAGTACATTACGTTCTTCTTGTAATCACTCTTGATTGGGTTAGACACTGGCTCCATGATCTTCTGGCACCACTGGTCTGTACCAACAACGATGATAGCGTCTGGCTGGTTTGCTGTGATCACAGGAATAACCGACTCTGCGTATGTCTTGATGTTAGCCCATCCACAAGTTGGCTCATTACACAACTCGTACAATACGTGGTCGTAACCATTGTCCTTACAATACTTAGAGATCTCACCGAAGAAATCCTTAGCCTCGTTCAAGTGATCGTTAGGGTTACCTGAGTGTCCGTTAGTCTCTAGAACGTGCCAGTCAACCAAAACGTACATATCCAAATCCTTACACTCAGCGATGCTTGTCTTAACCAATTCCTTGAACTTAGAAGGGTTGTTTAGGTATGAGTTAGCCTCGTCGATGTACATAGCCAAACGAACGACGTTAGCACCGTAAGTCTTCATAGCTGACCACTGACCAGCACCAAGACATCCCTGAACCTCACCGTAGTGTAGAGAGAATGTAGACCAACCCTTCAACTGAACTGGATCACCAGTGCTTGAAGAAAGCTGGTTGTTCACCAACTTCAACTTACCCCAGTCCTTATAGTTCTTATCCTGATAAGGGCTTTTTGCTGCATTAGCAGTCAACGCCATAGTCGCAACTGCTGCAAGTGATAAAATTTTTTTCATCTTCTGTTATTTAGATAAATTTGTTTTTGTTTTAATATACCGTTTGATAAGTGAGATATACTACAAAAGTAGCACGAGAACTCTTTCATCTTTGTTTTCGAATGCAAATATGCATCTATTTTTTCTAACAAAAAACAAATTTCGACTTTTTAATACTTTAGAATATATTTTAACATTAGCCCCAAAGGGGATAAATTGGCACTTATTTGATTGATTATCAATAAATTAATTTAAATTTTCCAAGTCAATGAATTTTAAAGGGATGCTAAAAAACATATTTTTTATAAAAAAATCTCATTTTTATGTTGCAGAATATAAAAATAGTATTACCTTTGCAATGTGTTTTTCATGGTATTAGATTTAAGGTTGGAAGATTGGAAGTCGAGAGGCTTCCTTCTTTTTTTGTTTTAAAGCGATTCCGATAGATTCAATCAATTATATACGAGTTATCCAAACACTCTTAATTTAACAAACTCACCTTACAAGATTGCATTAGAGAACGCTAATTTTCATTATTCGCATAAATACAAAAAAGGGATGCTGTACCCAGCATCCCTTTTCTTATATAACCATTATCTGATTACTTCTTATTCTTTGTAACCACGATAATCTCAGCTCTACGGTTTTGAGATCTTCCGATAGATGTTCTGTTAGAGATAATTGGCTTAGTCTCACCGAATCCCTTAGCAACGATTCTACTCTCATCGATTCCCTTAGCTACAAACACTCTCTTAACAGCCTGAGCACGTTTGACTGACAACGCCAAGTTCTTCTCATTTGTACAGTCTGAGTCTGTATGACCAAGAATGATAACAGAAGTGTTAGGCTTGTTCTTCAAAGTGTTGGCGATCTTGCTGATCTCAGGCAACATACGATTTCTCACAACTGCCATACTTGAATCGAACAACACATTGAATGTAGGAGCCTCGAATACTTCGTAGTTAACACCATTCTCAGTGATTGTGTAATGTCTTGCCTTTGGACGGTTTGCCTCATACTCATCTGGAGTCAAATCGTTCTCTCTGTCAGCGATCATGCTGTTCCAGTCCTTAGCGGCAGGGACAGTTGTCGACTTAGCAGCTGGTTTAGCGGCCTGCTTAGTAGTCTGCTTAG
>DCIP01000062.1:0-7905 GCA_002317115.1 Candidatus Scybalocola fimicaballi | reverse complement strand
GCAGGAGCAACAGTATCGATAGGGCAACCATTCTCATCTACCTTAGTGTCAAGTGGAGTGTTCGGACACTTGTCAAGGTAGTCAGCAACACCGTCGCCATCTGAATCCTTAGGACAGCCATTAGCGTCAACTGGAGCTCCGATTGGAGTCAAGTTACACTTGTCAAGATAATCAGGAACACCGTCACCGTCAACATCTGAAGGACATCCGAACTCGTCTACCAAACCGCCTGTGTTAGGATTGTTGCACTGATCCTTGTAATCAGGGACACCGTCACCGTCAGTATCAAGCGGACATCCCTTCTCGTCGACCTTCTTGCCAGTCAAAGAGTCGTGGCACTGGTCCATATAATCAGGAACACCATCACCGTCTGAATCCTTAGGACATCCGTACTTGTCTACCTCGATTCCCTCTGGAGTCTCTGGGCACTTGTCCTCCAAATCAGAAACACCATCATTATCAGAGTCAGTCCAAGACAACTTGTTCTTCTCTTCTCTCTCCTTATCACGGATCAAGAAGTTAAGTCCCATTGAGAAGTTAGCCGCACGGGTACGAGTAGGGATTGCGATACCGTCGCCCTTAGCCCAGCGCAATGGAATCTGGTCTGCTGCAAAGAACAAGTTTACAGGACCCATATTCAAGTTAACACCCAAACCAAGGTTGCTCCACATACCGTTTGTGACAGTGTAAGAAGCAGAAGCCGCAACAATTCTGTTTGGACGGAAGTTGTAAGCGAACATATACTCCTCAGATGCGCATCCGCGTAGGAAATATGTCTTCGACAATGCGCCGACCGACATCTTGTTGTCATAGAATGAGTATTCTACACCGAACAATGCCTTAGCAGTCAACATAGAAGTATAACCTTCAGACTCGTCTACGACATACATATTGTCAAGCATCTCCTGGTATGGTTCCCATAGATCGACTGAATCACGCTTACGGATTTCATCGATATCGTACTTGAAACCATTATATACGAAGTCGCTCTGCTTCTTAAGCTTATGCAAATCCTTTCCATAGTGGATAAAGCCAAGGTCAAGCACACTTCCTGTCAACTTAACACACTTGATTGGGTTGTAAGTCACACCAAAATCAAGAGCAAGACCTGCTCCCTTAGACTTTACGATATCGTTTGCCTTGATATCATCGTTGAAGTCGACCGAGTCAATCTTACCCTCAGCATCCTGAGCGATAGTAATGCCGGGAACAGAAGCGTCGATCTCTCCGTCGCCGACAAACTTCCACTCATCTTTCGACACATACAAATCCATATCCTTGAAATCTGTACGCACTCCAGCGTGAGGAATCAAATATTTAAGTTTACCACCAATCTGGAAATTCTCAGAGAACGCATGGCTATATCCAAGAGCGATCTCTGAATAAACGTTAACAGTGGATGAGAACTTATTCAAACCGAAAGAGTAAGATGCATCAGAACTATTCTCCTCCGACATCAACGCTGCCTTAAACAACTCCTTAGGCAGGATTGTGTTCATCTCCATCTTGTTCGACAATGAGAATGAGGCATATCCCTTATCCTTGATTCTCATACCGAAGTTCAAAAGCTGGATGTTGTAGTCAGCGAAAACACGGTCACGAGGACGCATCTTATTTAGCACATGGCGAAGCTCGCCTGTTGCCTCCGGATGTAGGAACAACACTGTAGTGTTCTTTCCGTCAATTGTGCGAGGCACATATATGTCTTCAAATGCAAGTTTGCTATTACCAGCATTAACTGAGACAAGAGACAAACCTGGCATTCCAATGTACATCTTATCTGTAGGCTGGAATGAAGGATTAAAATTATGGATCAACGGATTGTTCTGATCCATAAAATATAGTGTAGACGACATTTGAGCAAATGATGACGACGCCGCCACTAATATTGTCGATACGACAGATATAATTTTTTTCATTGTCTTAGTCTATTATTTGTCTTCAGTTTTAGAAATATTCGCTTTAACGTGAGCATATACCTTAGCACTCAAGCTATTATCACTCTGCAAGAACACTCCGTTCAAATGATTTCCAGCAGGGACCTTAATCATGTATTTGAAGTCGATCGCGTTGATTTTCTTGATATCATCAATCAAATCATCAGAAAGAGAGATCTTAGTCTTAGATGGAGTAGCAGCCTCAACGCTTCCGTTAACACCTACCTTTGCAGCTGGAATCTTGACTCTTTGGTCAAGCTTTTTATTGTTGATTCGAGTAAGAACCACGTCGCCGTTTGCCAAAGTGTCAGCAGTGCAGAACTGTGCAATGACCTCTCCCTCAAGAGGCAGACCATTTTCAAATTCGATAAACACCTCTGCCTGATCCAACTGGAACTCTCCATTCTGGTAGTCTGTAATATCCTCAAGGATATCAATTCCGTCGACAGTATCCTTGATTGTAAGATAACTTGAATCTCCGATCTGTAGGGGAACTGAAGCTTGTATATTCAATTCCAAAAAAGTACTGTCAAGCAAGAAATACGAAACACTGCTCTCTGGATCAGCGTCAAATCTAAGAGCACACGCTACAAATACAGAATCTGGCAAATAGTTGAATATCTCATCCAAGGCTCCCCTATTCTTATTAAACACCTGCGGCTCAAATGCACGCACCACCTCATGAGGCCTTTGAGAAGCGTTGAACCCTAATTCGTATGAATGTTTAATTCCGTCTTCAGTTACGAACATCGCCTGAACAGAATCTTTTTCTCCCTTGCGCTTTCCGACCAAACTTTTCATTTCGCAATACATCGGAATACCGCAGTTTGTTGTTCCTTCTATAGTAATTTGAGGATTAACCACGTTCAAGTCAAAGAGAAGATTACTGTCGTACAAATTGATAGCGAAATCAGTTCTCTGAATCTGCTCTGTTTTCGACTTAAACGAACCATAAATCACATCGTAAGCCAATTTACACTCACGCATCTTCACCTTAATCTTGGCACTACCGTCAACAAGATTGATCTTGTTTCCAGAAGTCACCTGGACCATTAGCGTCAAACTATCTTGCTTTGTAAAATCAATAGTCTTACCCTGCAATCTAAGCACCTGCAAATCGCCTCTCCAGTCAACACTACCAGGGAACTCCACAATATCACGAATCTGAATCACATCTGTCTCATCGCCATTGACTTCAACATAAAACTGCAACTCAGTGTTCTCTATGCTATTCTTAATCTTAATCGAATCAATTTTACCTTCTCCGTTCTCATCTGAGAAAGCGACATCAAATGGGATCTTAATTGGGAAAGCCGTAGATCCGAAAGGAATAAAGTCGATGTACTTGTCAAGCTCCGAGATATCCTTAGTCTCGTACTCAAAAGTTTGCTCGTCGAATTTGATCTCGAAAGGCTTGATATCCACCAGTGTTTTGGTGCCGAACTCGAATGTCAACGTGTTCGTATATTCCTCCTCCGAGATATAGTCTGTCTTAAACTCCTCCAAGATATCCTTCAGATTGACAGAAGAACTTGCAATTGGTAGATATTCATTAAGACCGATTCTAAAATCATTGGATATGTTATCCAAGTCGTAGGAGTCATCCGTACAGCCTACAAAAGCTGCAGGGATTAAGGCAAGTGCCAATAATTGTTTTTTCATTATATTACGATCGTTATTAATCACAAAACTATTTTTTTGCAAATTTAGACAAATAAACTTAAAAACAATACTTTTAAACATACTTTATTCACTTTTAATACATAAAAAGTATTTTTCAAAATCATTTTTATGCATAAACAAAAAAAATGCGTTGCAAATGCAACGCATTTCCTTATATAAGCTATCAAAAAAACTATTGCTTTCCGTATTTCTTATCGTGAAGACGCTTAAACACGTACTGACCACTCTCTGTTAGAATCTCTGGATCCATTGGAGAGATCTTTCCTGTGTTCCATTTCAAGGCTCCACAGACACCACCTTCAGCACTGAAGCTCCAGTTACACCAGCTGACAACCTGCTCACCTGCATTGTCTCCATCAAGGATATCCAACCATTTGTCTGAAAGATCAGCACGGAAATCATGCCATCCACTTGCCTCTGTTGTACCCCACTCTGTTACGAATATAGGAAGCTCTCCTAACACTCCCTTAATCTTTGAAAAGAAATCCTCAGGGCGTACTGTTGGTGGAAGATTACCATCCTTATCAAACTGCTTTCCATCGTTGTGGCTTGCAGAATAGAAATGGAATGTATACATCACATTTTCATAAGGTTTACCATCCTTGTCTGCAACCTCTTTTCCGATTACATGCTCAGGACATGAGCTCCACCAAGGTGTACCGCAAACAACTATAGCATTGTCATTTGCACGGATGATTCCAAGCATCTCCTCACAATAAGGCTTGATTCCAGTCTCCCATTCCACACCATGATCATTGATCATATTTGGCTCGTTACAAACCTCATAAATAATATGTTTCTGATTTGCGTAGCGACGTGAACAATATGTGAAGAAGTCTCCTGCCAAATCTCTTCCGTTTGACGGATGGCAACGATACTGTGGAGCATTTGGGTCTCCTGGTCTGTGAACGTGCCAGTCGATTAGCAAATAAATACCGTTATCAGCAGTCCATTTTACTACTTTTTCAAGCAAATCGTTTCTGAACTGTGGATTGTATGCCAATCCTCCCTCTTCGTCTACATACAATGCATAACGGAACACGTTGCAGTTCCACTCGTTTCTCAAAGCCTTGATGTTGCCTTCTGTTACGTTTGCGACACCTGCCCACTGCAATCCGTGAGTACTCATACCACGAAGCTGAATAGGATTGCCTTTCTCGTCACACATACAACGTATACCCTTTGCGTTCTTTCCGACTGTCAATTTACCCCACTTTGCGACGGGTGAACCAGCTGGATAAACTAATGCAGGTAGAGGTTGTGCATTGCTGCTTAACGAGTCGATGTAACCAATCTTTACGACATCTTCTGTCTGAGCATTGGCTGCATCAGCATTATTGTTCTCTCCAGAAGGCTTATTGTTTGCGCAACCAAACAACGCCATAGAGAGTAGCATTCCGAAGAATAGTTTTTTTGCCATTATTTTATTTTATTTGTTTCATTTTTAAGGTGATCATAGACATATTTGCCACTGTCGGTCAATATGTCAAGATCAAGTGGGGAAATTTTTCCCGTGTTCCATTTCAATGCTCCACAGACTCCGCCTTCAGCACTGAAACTCCAGTTGCACCAGCTTATCATCTGCTCTCCCTTGTTGTTGCCGTCGAAGATGTCGAGCCACATGTCCGATAAATCCGGGCGGAAATTAGTCCAGCCTCCGGCATCGGTTGTGCCCCACTCTGTCACAAAAACAGGAAGTGTCTCCAAAATTGCGGGGATTCCATTTTCAAGATCTCCCTCTTTGAAACGCTTCATAAAGTTGACACCATGGAAACTCGTAGGAGTATCGATGTCTCTACCATCGTTGTGGCTTGCCGCGTAGACGTGGAAAGTATACATCACATTCTCATACGGAACACCGTTTTCATCTGTCACTTCATGTCCGATCACATCCTGTGTATCCTGGCTCCATGACGGTGTGCCGCACAATGCCACAACATCCTTGTCGTATGTTCTGATGATACGCAACATGTCTTCACAATAATCCTTTATGACACCAACCCACGGAATTTTCTCCCCATTGTCGATGTTTGGCTCATTGCAAAGTTCGTACAATATATGTTTCTGATTCTGAAAACGTCTAGCGCAATAAGTAAAGAAGTCACCAGCCAAATCCATGCCGTTCTTTGGGTGACAACGGTATTCAGGAGCCTGAGGGTTTGCTGGAGTAAGAACATGCCAGTCGATCACCAGGTACATACCGCACTCGGCTGTCCACTTTACCACATTCTCCAACATTGTCTGTCGGAATGTAGGATTGTATGCGTATCCTCCCTCATAGTCTACATAAAGAGCCAAGCGGAAAACACTGCATCCCCACTCCTCTTTCAATGCTTTGATGTTGCATTCTGTGACGTTGGCCACACCTGCCCACTGCAAACCATGTGTTGAAAAACCTTTAAGCTGAACTGGTTCTCCCGTCTCACTGCAAAGGCAACGGACGCCTTTCGCATTCTTGGCAACTTTTAATTTGCCCCATTTCCCGACGGGGGAATTTTCTGGATATGAGTAAGCAGACAAGACATCGACATTGATGCTCGCGTCATCAATGTATCCAATCTTTACGATATCTTTTTCAAATTTAGCCACTTACTTCCTTTTTTTCGTTTCTTATTAATAATAAATGCCTAATATTTCACATGCAATAAGCATATACCAATCGGCAAATAATACAAAACCGGTGCAAAATTATAAATTTTTAGAATAACAATTCACATTTATTAAGTGTAAATCTTCAAAAAAGTGAAAAAACATTAGAAAAATGTGAAAAGAATGACGATTATTTCCCCAATCTAGCATTAAGCATTATAAAAAAAGAGAGGCTGCCTTATCACAAGGTTGCCTCGCCATTAGTAAATCACTTATCAAAAATATAGCTTGTTTTGTAAAAGCCTCTATTTTATGAAATAGTATGAAAATATTTAAATCCAATACAAAGATATAATTCTTTTCATATATTGCTATTCATTGCAAAGATTAGTTATCAACATTACCCAAATTCATCTTCAAAACTACTCTCTGATAGCAAGACATGCCCTCTTTTGTAGCGTGGAAATCAAGAGTGGCTCCGAAACTAATGTATTCATTCCATACAATTGGAGAATAGATGGATGTCAATGAATAAAAATTCGATTGGTAATGAGGATCTCCCATGTTAAGCAGCGAACCATACATCGGATAAAGCGGAAACTGTCTGTCTCCAGCGTACAACGTCTCTTTTATTCCAATTTTCTTCCACAACAAGCCAAATTCAGCAAGCACTCCCCCGTCGACTTCCCAATCTCCTATGGCACGGCAACGATCGAAACTAACCGCATATCCGGCTTTAAGATACAACTGGTCAAAAGGAGTACGTGACGCAAAATTAAAACCGGCAAACGGATATAAGAACATATCGTCGTTTACACCCTCTCCTTCTGGAGCAGGATTTCGTTTTGCAAGATGGTTAAGTTGGGCATTTCCTCCAAAGAAAAATGTATTGTGAATCAATCTCTCAAAATTATAATTCACATTGAATGCCTCTCTTTGTTCAGCACTCTGCAAGCTTCGCCAATCAAGTGTCAACTCGTGAAAAGCATTTTTCTTCTCACACTGAAGAAGGATTCCTCTGATATTTGGATTATAATAGTCCATTGAATCGCTCCATAAAATAGCAGGGAGACGTCGTGACATTAATCGACGTGGAATCATTCCGAAGCAGACCGTCCATTTTCTATAATTTGACGAATCTTTTACAGCTGTATGCTTAAATGAATAATAAGCGGTAGGGATAAACTTATTATCCTTATAACCGATTCCTATAGGCTGAATATAGTGAGTTCCAGCCACCAGTTTATGCTCTCCCATAATCTGCACTCCCACCGTCGGAGAAAGACGTGAGAAGAATATTGTCTGCTGGGGGGCGTAAGTTTGGTCACCCTCACGATTGTCGAAAACGGTATTCGCGTCGACACCCCATAAAAATTTATAATTTGGTTCTGCAGAAAATACAGCATTAGAGCTCAATGCCAAAAGCAGAATAGTGATAAATCTTAGAAATCTCATTGTCTTTTTTTTTGCAAAAATAGCTTTTCCGACTGACAAACAATACATAAACAGCATAGTTAAACATGTCGTGGATTAAAAAAATTAATAAAGTGTTAAAAAAGTTTAATTTTCTTTTGGTGGTAATGAAAAAAGGAGTACATTTGTATCAGAAAACAAAACAGGTAGATTTTTTCATAATTAAGGTTTAGGTTAAATTAGAACGGAGGGGGCTGCGAAGTTCCCTTCTTTTGATTTTAAA
>DCIP01000123.1 GCA_002317115.1 Candidatus Scybalocola fimicaballi | reverse complement strand
TCGACAACGGTATGATGCGTATGGATGAGTCGGCTAAGATCATTGATTTCTTGAAGGCTGAGGGCATGAACAACCTTCGTGTTGTCGACGCTACAGACTCATTCTTGAGCAGACTTGAGGGCATCACAGCTCCAGAGCAGAAGCGTAAGATTATCGGTGCCACTTTCTTGGTTGTGAAAGACGAGGAGATGGCTAAGCTAAATCTTGATCCAAAAGAGTGGATGATCGCTCAGGGAACTATCTACCCAGATACAATCGAGAGCGGTGGAACAAAGAACGCTGACCTTATCAAGACACACCACAACCGAGTGAAGGAGGTGATGGATTTGATGGCACAGGGCTTGCTTCTTGAGCCGTTGGCTGATCTATATAAGGATGAGGTACGTATGTTGGGAGAGGAGCTTGGTATTCCTCACAACCTTGTATGGCGTCACCCATTCCCAGGACCAGGTCTTGGTGTTCGTTTGCTTTGCACAGACGGCAAGGGAGAGTTTGCTACTAACGCAGACGTTCCAGGTCTAGCAGAGTATTTGAAAGAGAATAATATCGACGGTAAGGTGCTTCCTATCAAGAGTGTAGGAGTGCAGGGCGACGGTAGAACATACGCACAGCCATTCTTGCTTACAACAAAGAATTTGACATGGAAGCAGTGTGAGAAATTCTCAACTGAGTTGGTTAACCGTTTCAAGGTGATCAACCGTGTGATCTGGCAGGTAGGCAGTGTAAGCGATGAGAATCCAAAGTTGGTTGAGCAGTACGCTACAAAGAACCACTTCGATGTGCTTCGTAAGTTTGACAATATCTGTACAGAGTTTTTGCAGGAGAACGATCTATACGAGTCGATCTGGCAGATGCCAGTAGTGTTGGTTCCGCTTACAGTGGAGAACAAGCCATGTATCGTAATGCGACCAGTCAACTCATCAGAGGCAATGACAGCCAATTTTGCTGAGATCGACCAGAAGCTTCTTGAAGGCCTATGGGGCAGATTCGTAGCGGAAGGAGCAGGCTCATTGTGGTACGACGTCACTCACAAGCCACCAGGAACAATTGAGTGGGAGTAATGTAATTGTTAAAACCGATCAGTTTGCTATTTCTCAAAAATGGTTTATTTGATATTTGTCTCGCAAAATCAATATATTACACAATTGTAGCCAATAGCAAAAGTGTTGGTATTTGATGCACAATTTTACGAATGTGTGACTAAAAAGTGTGACCTCACGCTTGCAGTCACACATTTTTTTATACCTTTGCGGAAATGATTTACTCTAATAACAAAATGATATGCCTAAGAAACCCACAGTACATTTCATCCTAAAGAAATCTAAATCAAAGGAATCTTTAATAATGACCAGATGCCGTTATTACGGCACAGACATTTATGTTTCAACTAAAGAATATATTTCTCTTGACAAATGGGATAAGAAGGCAGAGCGTTGTATTGTGGCAGAACATTTACATCAGACTGATAGGGAAAAAAGAAATCACCGACGTATAAATAAGTTGTTGGATAATATACGATTGAATTTTCTTGATATGGTGGATGGTTTGGAGTACAGCGACTTGATTTCAGATAAGAATAGTTGTGTCAACTCAATAAAATCTCGTATAGAAGATTTCGTAAACGGAGGTTTTAATCCATTAGATCCTCAGATTCTTATGGAAATTGAGAGGATGGAAATTACACCTACAAAATTCTTCAAAAAATGCGTTGAGGAAAAGGCAAATCAATGGGTAAAGCGAACTAATACAAAGGTGGCTAAAGGTACAGTTGTTAACAACCAATCTGTTTTGAAGAGATTCATTGAATTCATGAAATGGGCTAACCTTCCTGACAGTTTTGCGATTTTTGATAAGACTTTTGAAAACAAATTTCGTGAGTATCACTTAATATATAAAGAATATGCCCCAAATACATTTGCTCACTCTAATAGTATCTTAAAGACGTGGCTGGAACAAGCGGAAGAGGTGGATTTGATAAAAGACCATTCTTATAGAAAGTGGCAAACTAAAGCTGCTACACCTTTAAAGGTTTATCTTACTCAGGAAGAGCTAGATAAAATTTATAGTTTAAACCCTACCGATGATGAACTTGCAAAAGCTCATTTGAAGTCGGATAATCTTATGGAGACTCGTGATTTGTTCATTATCGCGGCCAATACTGGGTTACGATATAGTGATCTTACACACCTTAATGATGGAATTTGGAATTTAGATGAGCGTACATTAAAGATATTTCAACAAAAAACGCACCAGGAGGTTGAGTTGCCTCTTAATAAGATACTCATTGAAATATACAAAAAGTATGAAGGGAAGCTGCCTGTTCCGATTGTGAAGTCGCATTATAACAATCAAATTAGAGCCTTGGCTAAGATGGCAGATATTAACGAAATTGTTTCGTATCAGAAAACAGTTGGTGGAGGGTGTGTCGTTGTTCAGCAACCAAAATATGAACTCATTGCATCCCATACTGCTCGAAGAAGTTTTGCGACGAATCTGTACCTTGCTTTAGGGAATGCATCTATCGTTATGAAATTTACAGGGCACAAGTCTGAAACGACCTTCATGGATTATATCTGCGTGACCGCAAAAGAAGCAAGAATGATAATGCAGAAACAATACGAAAAAATAGAAGAGTACTATATGAGAAAGGAGAAGGAGGAGTACTTAACCACGTTAGAAGCATTAGCTTTGGATGGTATCGAACTACCGTTCTAAACAAAAGGCAACCCCACATTGGAGTAGTCACTGACTTTCATCACGGCATGGTTATCTCGTTCTCCCCATCACATTTTTTATCTTTTGCACCGTATGAGTGCTGAGGCTATAAAGTTGAGCAACCTTTCGGATAGCAATACCCTTTTTCAAATCCTTGACCGCATCCTTATATTTGGACAAAAATGCCTCGTCGGATTCTACACTGCCATTTGGTCTACCCTCACCAACAGTGGGCTTTAATCCAGCCTCGATGTTACGTTGTCTCTTTGCCTGCTTGCCTGACTGTAATCTGTAGGCTATGTTCTCTCGCTCAATACTTGCGGCCATACCAAGGCAACTGATTAGAACAGGAAATACGATAGACTCTTTACCATTAGCATCAAATATGCTTACGTTCTCTTTCTGGAATATTACGTTGATGTTGTTGTCACGACAAACCTTAATGGATTCTTGAACCTCGTAAATACTTCTTCCCAATCTGCTCAATTCACTTACCAAGATAGCCTCAACCTGATTGCTGATTGCGTACTGGATTGCATCCTGAAGAACTATACGCTCACTATTCTTCTTCGCACCACTGATCTTCTCGCTAAATGTGTTGTTGACGGAGTAGCCGTGAGTCTCAGCATATTTTGTTAAATCCATTATTTGGCGGTCGGTATTTTGGCGGTCAGTGGTTGAAGACACTCTTGCGTATATGATTGCTGTCTTATTCATAATGTTATAGTTTTAGTCAAAGAATTTAGGTGCAACAAAAATCAACTGCTACAAGTGACATCCCAAAGTAAAAATGCAACATTTCCAAAATGCAACATTTTTAGTGCGTCACGTCATCATCAACACTGCAAAAATAATGAATAATGTATATTATGCAATGTTGTTGCAAATTAAATTTGAAATAAATGAGTCTTTTCTTTGTTCAACGTGTGGCATTAACTAATTTTATG
>DCIP01000042.1:295-2821 GCA_002317115.1 Candidatus Scybalocola fimicaballi | reverse complement strand
ATGGGATTGAGTTATCTACAGCAATCGGCTACAGATTTAAATATAGGTTCTTACGTTGCCACTATGCTTGCAGGTGTGGCAAACGGAGGTTTCTTCACAATTTTGCTTTTCGTAGTAGTCGGAGCATTAGTTACAATGTTAGTACAAGCATCAGCGGCCACAATGGCAATCACGCTGATGCTTTTTGATATGCATATCGAAGGATTTGGATTCGAGCAGGCTGCGGCTCTTGCGATGGGCCAGAATATCGGTACCACAATCACTGCTTTCGTAGCGTCGCTCACAGCCAACACACAGGCAAGACGCGCTGCCTTGGCTCACATGTTCTTTAATGTGTTCGGCGTGATTGTCGTATTGATAATGTTCTATCCTTTCTGCGACGCGGTGACTTGGATCGTAACCAATTTGCTTCACTCCGGCGACAACGATCTATTCCGCCTATCCGCATTCCACACTACATTTAATATCTTCAACACATTGTTGCTTATCGGATTTGTTAAGCAGATTGAAATGTTTGTGTGCAGAGTGTTGCCAATGCCTGAAAATCCGGAGAATAAGGACAAGGAGAATCGTTTGGTGTTCATTTCAGGTGGTTTGCTTTCCACTGCTGAGCTTTCTATTCTTCAGGCAAACAAAGAGATTTTGGTGTTCGGTGAGCGTTGCCGCAGAATGTTGTCGTTTGTCCCTGACACGTTGGATTGCAAGACTCAAGAGGATTTCGACGCCGCATATAAGAAAATCATCCATTATGAGCAGATCACAGACAATATGGAGGATGAGATCGGTAAGTATCTTGGCTTGGTGAGTGAAGGACGATTGAGTGGAGAGTCGAAGAATTCGATAGCTTGTATGCTTCGTGAGATTGGTGAGCTTGAGAGTATTGGCGACGGAATTTTCCACCTTGGACGAACAATCTCCCGTCTACGCGAATATGGAGAGGAATCTTTCAATGAGGATCAGATGAGTCATATCCGCAGAGCAATTCAGATTGTGGACGACTCGTTGATTGCTATGGTTCAGGTGCTTTCATTGCCAGAGGAGAAGAAAGTAAATTTGAAAGAAAACATTGGTATTGAGGATAGCTTGAATGAACTTCGTGCAATCTGTACAGAAAAGAATGTACAGGCTATCAACAATAAACAGTACAGCTACCGTCTTGGTACATATTATATTGACTTCATCAACGAATGCGAGAAGATTGGCGACTACGTTATGAATGTGGTGCAGTCGGTGGCGAAGATGAGGGAGTAATGAAATGCTGAATTATAAATGCTGAATGCAACCGTGGTTACTGCAACCGTGGTTGCATTTCCTTTTTGTTGACTATTAAATCGTTCAAATTATGAAAAGAGCCTATAATTTGTTACTTTTGCACAAAAATAAATTTATATAGATGATTTCTGTAAACCAAGTCACTGTTGAGTTTGGTGGCTTCACTCTATTAGACGATATATCTTTTGTGGTCAACGATAAGGACCGCATCGCTCTTGTCGGCAAAAACGGTGCCGGCAAATCAACTATGCTGAAGATTTTCGCGGGCATCCAGGCTCTGTCGAAGGGTTCGGTGGCTGTCCCTAAGGAGACGACTATCGGTTATCTTCCTCAGCACATGATCCACAACGACAACTGCACTGTGATGCAGGAGGCTGAGAAGGCTTTCTCCCACGTCTCTGAACTCCAGGCTAAAATTGATAAACTTGGGGCTGAGCTTGCTGAACGTACTGATTATGAGAGCGAGTCGTACCACCAGTTGATCGACCGTCTGACTGAGGCTAACGAGAAACTTGATATTCTTGGTGGTGGAAACTATATCGGCGAGATTGAGCGTACTCTTTGCGGTCTTGGTTTCAAACGTGAGGATTTCAACCGTCAGACAAGCGAGTTCAGCGGTGGATGGCGTATGCGTATCGAGCTTGCAAAGATTCTTTTGCAGCGTCCCGACGTGTTGCTTCTCGACGAGCCTACCAACCACTTGGATATCGAATCCATCTGGTGGCTTGAGAATTTCTTGAAATCATCTGGTTGCGCTGTGGTGCTTGTGTCGCACGACCGCGCGTTTATTGATAATGTCACAAACCGAACTATCGAGATCTCTCTTGGTCATATCTACGATTATAAGGTAAACTACTCGCATTATGTTCAGCTTCGCAAGGAGCGACGCGAGCAACAGCTTCGCGCTTACGAGAATCAGCAGAAGCAGATTGCCGACACTGAGGATTTCATCGAAAGATTCCGTTACAAGGCTACGAAGAGTGTGCAGGTGCAGAGCCGTATCAAGCAGCTTGAAAAAATCGAGAGAATCGAGGTCGACGAGGAGGATAACTCTGCTCTTCACCTTAAATTCCCACCTGCTCCACATAGTGGCTCGGTCAGCGTGGATGCTAAGAATCTAACTAAGAGATATGGCGACCATGTGGTGCTCGATAATATCAACATCACTATCAAGCGTGGTGAGAAGGTGGCTTTCGTCGGAAAGAACGGTGAGGGTAAGTCTACTTTGGTGAAATGTATCATGGATCAGATCGA
>DCIP01000042.1:0-200 GCA_002317115.1 Candidatus Scybalocola fimicaballi | reverse complement strand
GTCTTCGACACTATTGATTATGTGGCTACTGGAGAGATCCGTACTAAGATCAAAGATATACTCGGAGCGTTCATGTTTGGTGGAGAGGCATCGGAGAAGAAGGTTAAGGTGTTGTCGGGAGGCGAGCGAACTCGTTTGGCGATGATACGTCTGCTTCTTGAGCCAGTCAACTTCCTTGTGCTCGATGAGCCTACCAACCA
>DCIP01000209.1 GCA_002317115.1 Candidatus Scybalocola fimicaballi | reverse complement strand
CTTATTATAGTGAGGATGGTTTTAGGGAAGAAGCCAATGCCATAGCAAAAACTTTGTTTTTTTACTTAAAGAGATTTTATAACAATTTGAAAGTAAGTGGTCCTATTGAAAACAAAAAAGAAGGGACATTTTCGGTTAAAATAGATTAATATTATGAACCAAATTTCAAAAACTAAATCGATTATGTCCCAATTTATATTTTCTTTTGTTTGGGAGTCATTAGCTTTGTATTATTTTGATTTTTTAACTGCTAAACATTTTTTTGAGTTTGAGCTTGGTATATTTGCATCTTGTTTGTCTTTGACAATAGTTTATTGCCTTTTCTTTAAACTAAAAGAAATGTCTAATAACGAATTTTTATTGCAACTAATTGATTTGCTTTTTATATCAATTTTTTTTTCTTGCTTGGAATGTATACCTTTTATTTTTCTATTGCTTCTTTCTAAATGGATGACTTTACTGTCATTTTTAGGTGTTTGGTTACCCATTTTAGTTTTTAAGCTTATAGTTTGGAAAAATACAAATAAACTTATGGAATCGAGATAGAAAAACTATTTGTTTTTGACGTCTACAATTAAAGACTGTTTTACTGTTATCAATTGTGATTTGCAGCCAAATGATTATATATGTTACTTTTTGAAAAACAAAGTAAAAATAAAAAAACATATACTAACATTATTAAGTTGCGTGTTCGCATTGTTGGCGTATGGTGCCGACGATTCCAACACTGTTGGAAAGATGCGTGAGGAAGGTAAGTCATTTTATGATAGTGCCCGCGACTTACTGTATGAACTTAGCCCTAAAGAGGGAGAGAACGCGTCTCGCTATAAAGAGTTGGGCAATGATACAAGAGAAGCTGTAGGTTGGTGGAATTCAACGCTAAAGATGTTAAAGTGAAGAGAAGCAAATATAAGATAATGATCAGAGAAGGTTACGCAAGAGTGAAACTATACCTTGATATGCTTGTAGGCAAGAAAACTCACTTTGGTGGAGAGCCTATCAAAATTGCGGAGGGACACCCACAAACTGAATTAAATAAATAAGAAGCTGTTTAAATTTTTCTAAAATATTTTGTTAAGCATCAGAAAACAGAAGGCTAATTGAATCATAGCCACTGCTGTTTCTGCATGAAACTCATAGTCTATGACTAGCCTTTTGAAGTTTTCCAACCAAGCGAAAGATCTTTCAACAATCCATCGTTTTGGTACCACTTGGAATTTCGAGGGACACTCATCAGGACGAAGGACGACCTCCAAATCGCAACCCAAAGTGGCTTTTAGCGTGTTGGACAGATGCTCTCCTCTGTAACCTCCGTCTGCGATGATTTTTGCAAGGCGATGGAATTTAAACCTCATGTCCTCAAATACTTGCAGTGCGCCCACGCTGTCATAAGTTTGATTTTTTTATTTGCGTAATTTAGAATATAAACACCTTTAAGAAAAAAGGCAATATGAAGAATATATTAAACATAATACTACTATTGTTCGTCATGGCAACAAACGCATTTGCTGCTACCGACAACATTGCACTGTACGTTAAAGACATTGTTGTAGATTGGAGTGGTGGCGGAGGCACAAAAGACGTTGAGAACAATACATTCAATTATAAAAAGTATGCCAATAACTATTGGGATATACACGACCTAAACACAAACATATATAGCAAGGTGGTGTTTACTTTCGCCCAAGCGGTTAACTACGAGCACATGAATGTGACAGTGACTTATAGCGATGGCAGTAACACCAATGATGTTATAGAGAGCGGAGCCACCAGCCATACACTGACGTTTGAAGAGAACAAAACAATCGTGAAAATAGCGCTATCGTTAGGAATGGACATCCCAGACGACAACGCTACCATTCACTTTGGAAGTGTGATTATACATGCGAAAAACTCTACTGGAAACATAAGCACAATGCCTGTCAAGTCTCCTAAACTTGGAACAGGTATGGGGAATCCGTTACTCGACTTCTTGTTTTGTGCAGACCCGACAGCCATTGAGTACAATGGACGGCTTTATGTTTATGGAACAAACGACCACCAGCAATACGAAGAAGCCGAAGTTAATAGTTATGAGGCAATCAAGACGTTAGCGATGATGTCTACCGACGACATGGTCAACTGGACATACCATGGCTTAATTCCTGTCGGCGATATTGCTCCATGGATAATGGCATCGTGGGCTCCAAGCATCATCAGCAAACCACAAGCCGACGGCAGCACACTTTTTTCTCTTTACTTCTCAAACAGTGGTTGGGGGGTAGGCGTTATTCAGGCAAAATCTCCCGTTGGCCCATGGACCTCCCCTTTAATTGCGAGCCTGATTGATGGCAAAAATCCTATTGTTGCGGGTAGTGGCTCAATTTTCGATCCAGGTGCAGTAATTGACGACAACGGAGATGGATGGATATCTTTTGGTAACGGACAGGGATGGATTGCAAAACTGAATCCTGACTTACACTCTTTTGCTTCTGACCCGGTAAAGACTCCATCTTCCTTCCACTTCGAGGCGAATGAACTAAACTACATCAATGGAACCTATGTCTATACCTACAACAACGATTGGGAAGACCATTCTTCGTGGACCTGGGGTGGCGTCGCTCCAACAGCTTGCAGCATGGCATACTTCACAAGCACCGACCCACTAAACCCCGATTCGTGGACCTATGGCGACAACTATTTCAAAAATCCAGGCGATAATGGCATGCCATATTGCAACAACCACACACATCTTCACAAATACCAAGACAAGTGGTATCTTTTCTACCAAGCGAACGTATTGGAACCGTCAATAGGTTCGAGTGGTGGGTTCAGAAGTATTTTGGTCGATGAAATTGAGGTTGATGAAGAGAATGTAAGCATCAGCGAATGTAAGCCAACCTACGAGGGTGTTACTGCTATTAAGAATATCAATCCATATACAGATCAATATGCTGCAACAGCAGCTGCAACCCTCGGCATAAAATACATACCGACAAAAGAAGCCGGACACATGGTAGCCACCATTGGCACACCGAGCAAGTCGGCATCGGTGCCTTCTGAGGGTATTATTGAGGTGCGAAATGTAGAATTCACAGGCAATGGCAACCTAAAATGCCTTATGAAAGGCGAGGGTACGGTTTCGATACGATTAGACGACAAGAACGGCAAGGACATTGCAACCATTGCTTGTCTTGACGACAATTGGCAGAGCAAAACGACCGTGACTGAAGGAGAATTGAAAGGAACGCACACCCTTTACCTAATACTGAAAGGGAATGTGCAGTTAGATACTTGGCAATTTGTTGACGAAACGGAAACCAACATTGAAAATGTGGTTGCAACAAAAGAACATGGTGAGCAGAAGGTTTACGACATTCATGGCAGAAAACTCAACTCGATTCCTCATGATAGAAATATCTACATTGTTGGGGGAAAGAAATGTTTATTGAAATAAGTCTTTTAGCAACCATCCAATTTGAAAATAAATTTCAAGCAATGCAATAGTTCGTTAAAATTTTAGAATTCAACGACGAAGACGCGAGGTCTCGCGTCTCTACAACTGAACATATAATTTTTGAATAGATGCTAACAATATACAAAGGAAGACCAGATGATTTGTCTGGCAGACTAGAGAGAGAAGTCCGCGTTTACGATTTGCTCGACTCTCTTGGCATAGAGTATGAGCGACTCGACCACGAGCCAGCGATGACAATGGAGATATGCGCTGAGATCGACGCCGCATTTGAGCGTCTGCCATTGGAAGCATTCAAGGCAGACCAGAGTGAAGACAAAGGCAAACATGCCATCATCTGCAAGAATCTGTTTCTTACCAATAAGCAGCATACCAAATACTATCTTCTAATGATGCCTGGCGACAAGAAATTCCTGACTAAAGATTTGTCGGCACAGATCAACTCCGCGCGACTATCGTTTGCAGGAGAGGAAGACATGCTCAAATATCTCGACGTCACACCAGGATCAGTGTCGGTGCTTGGATTAATGAACGACAAAGAGAACACAGTGCAGCTGCTGATTGATAGCGACGTGTTGAGAAGCGAGTACGTAGGATGCCATCCATGTATGAACACATCCAGCCTACGAATGCTTGTGAAAGACTTGACAGAGAAGATTCTTCCAGCACTCCACCATGAACCAATCATAGTAAATCTGTAAAAAAATCAGATTTTATGCTTGTGTTTATTAAAAAATGTTAATTTTGTAGGTCTAAACTCTAAAAAGGCTAACTATTAAGTGGACGTGATACTCCACGTCTCGAAACAGGTTAAATTGCTCGGTCAACAAGATAAAGCAATGATTAAAAGACTGATAAAAATAATTCTTCCCATTTCGCTAATTCTATTAGCGTCATGCCATAGCAAGAAGGAAGAACGACAGCAATATACACTTGGAGCACCTGAGGCAAAAGAAGGTGTGGATATCCGTTATTTCCAGAAACGATTGGATGGAGAAAACGGACATGATTTTGTGGATTTTATGGCCATAATCTACAATGAGCATAATTTCCGCAGAGAAGAGACGCTATACTACTACTCTTCTCAGCACAAGACTATCCTAAACCAGCGTAAGTTCAGATTTCAGGTGAAAAACGGAGAACTTATCATGTTTGAGAATGAGGCAGACACAGTGGGACGATGCTATTTTTCCGTCAACACTGACGCGAGAGTAATCTACTCTACCGAGCCTAAGGCTCCAGGCTATATTCCTATCACACATACGCATACATTGCAGGGAACTCGTAAAGTGAAATTGTCTAAGATGTCTGATACAATCGACGTCTACAGTTTCTACACTCCATACACATACGTGCATGAGGAATACTACGACAAATCGTTGAAGCTTGTAAAATTCTCGGAGAGTTACTACGATCTTGACTTCTCAATGGAGCAGATTGATTCTGTTTACGTTCCGAAAGAGTTCGTTAAGATACTTCAAGACCAGTTGGTTCTCGACACCGATCCAGATATGCCAGACAATTGCATCTCATCGGAATATGTCAACAAGATGGAAAAGAACATATTGATGACAGTGGCTTTGTGGAGAGAGTACATCAACAATATCGATTTGGGACACAAAGATCCTTGTTCGGAGCGTGAGAGCAGAGTGTTGTTCAACTATCTTCGCAACAACTCATACAGAAATCTATTCCTAACAAAAGCATTGGAATACTCAAATAAGAAGAACGAGCATGCAGAGACATTGTTCATGCTTATGCTTCCAGAGATCAACAAGCATTACAGAAGCTACGCCAATGTGGTGGATGATTTCCCTTTCCTAATGGATTATCCCGAGTGCAGACATAAGTTCAAGCACAATTCGTCTTATTAACGAAAACGAAGACAATATATTATGAAAAAATCAATAATGACATTAGTGCTATTATTTATAGCACATTTATCAGCGTTTGCGGCTGATAAGTCTAAAAAGGCAGACCGACAGATCCTACCTACTGGAATAGAAGCTTTTTTTGTATTCCCCAACAGTGACGAAATCTTTTTAGGCGGAGATATTAAGATAAACAAGTTGCTGACAGCCGAAAGTATCTCGTCACGAGTTCAATTCGCTAAAAATGTTAAAGTTAGGCCAATTCAATGGGACACATTGAAATACACAACTCAAGAATTTAGCATGAGATTTCTCAACCAATATACAGGTGATATAACTGTGTTAGAATCCAAATCCGGAAAGATCACAGAAGAGATGAAAAACACAATAAAAGAAAATGGATCTACGACTTTTTATGTGAGCCCAATAATTGTATTAGGGCAGTATGATGGGATCAAACGCCAGCTTCCACCAATAGAAGTAAGGCCGAAAAAATAAAAGATAAGGAGGACATGGTTTGAAACCATATCCTCCTTTAATTTTGCCTTTAGATTTACCACCTTACTTAACCAAAACCTTCTGACCATTTACAATGTAGATTCCAGCAGGTAAGTTCAAAGAAAGTCTTTCTCCCTTGCATAGACGGCGGGACAATAAAACACAGCCATTAGACGCTGTTATTTGAAGCGAAGCGTCGTCGGCAGCCTCCACTACCAAAGCTGATTTATCCGTCCAAATAGCAAGTTTATTCGCGTCGGCAAGGACATTGTCCACAGCATCCTCGACTGGAGTGGCTACCAAGTCGAAGAACAAATATTTGTCGCTATAAGAAGGCAACAATTTCAAAGTACAAGATTCTCTGCCGACAAAAAGAGAAAGTGGTATATAAGCCAATGAATGTGGCCCCACATTAACATCTATGACATCAAGCATCATCTCTTCTTCTGACAAGTCTGATGTAATCAACGAAATCGTATATGAGAAGTCGAGTGGTTCGGATGTCTCATTTCTTACGATCAGATTTCCATTCACAACCTTATCGTTTGTATTGTAGTCGCCACATTCAAAATC
This sequence comes from Candidatus Scybalocola fimicaballi, assembly GCA_002317115.1. Lineage (GTDB taxonomy): Bacteria > Bacteroidota > Bacteroidia > Bacteroidales > Paludibacteraceae > UBA1723. Next base: position 16,134 of record DCIP01000209.1, on the reverse strand, counting down.
GACCATCAATGTGTCCGACAATAAGTTATCTCCAAATTTTCCTGATGATATTGTTTCCGCATTATAATCATAGACGTAATATTGAAGATATGTGATATCACTACTTATATCAAAACTTGTCACGACATTCTTACCAGGCTCAAGATATACATAAGAAGTGAGTTTTGTCTGGCCTCCATCATAGAATAAGATAGTACGCAGATCATTTTCGTAATATGTCTTTCCTTCATTCTTCAATGTCACTCTGCAGATGTGAGTGCCATAAGCAGTTGTGTCGATTTTAACGGAAGCCGATAATTTCTGCTCATTTTCACTTCTCACCATCACTCCATTGGTGATTTCCTTCAATGTCGCATCCATCACCCAATAATATACAGTATCGGTAGTCGGAATAAATTTGAAGTCGACGTCGTTGCTATCGTTAGCTTCAGCAGTGACGTAAGCCACATACGAATATGACATCGGATTCTTATTCACCGAGTTTGTCATCAGATAAAGTGGCTCATAATACTCTTTGCGTCCATCGTTCTTCAGATGGATAGTGCCGTGAGCATACTGTCCAAGGAAACTGAAATCTTTGACTTCCAAGGAAGCTGACAGATTAGGTCGGACAATACCTAAAAGACCATTTTCCACATAAAACTCATAGCTGGAGTATTCAAATCCTGTAGTTGGACGCCAATTTTTTCCATCAGCACTCTCAATCAGGCCAATCTTATGAGAGTCTCCCTCCTTGAAAGTTGAGAAATCCAAAGGATAGCTGTCGAGTTGGTCATACCTGATATACGGCTCCAATATATAGTTTCCGATATCCGCTGTCTTCACCACTTTGCCATTGTCGTCGACATAACCACTCGCCAAATAAACAGTTTTCTCGACAGGTGATAAATTGCAATATGAGAAGAACAAATATATTTTACCGTTTTCTATTTGATATTTAGCTCCAATGGCATCCACATCGGCACCTTTTTCCACCACGTCAGCGACACCATTGTCTGGCTGAATACCATAAATGATAAAATTGCCTTTGGAATAGCCATCCGTCGACGAACTTGCGCCAGCCTCAGAAGATGTGTTAGGGTTGAGCAAAGCCAAATCATAATAGCCGTCAGCGTCGCCATTCCATCCCCAATTGATGTGGAACAAACCGTTTTTATCAATTCCGTCGCACAAAAATCTATGCCCGCTCTTAACTGTGTAACCAGACATCATTACAGGACGATTGTTTTTCAACTCATCGTAGATGATCTGCGACCAATCCTCCAAAGAATAAGAATTACGGTAAGAGATTTTGATCAGATCACGATCGTAGCCGAAAAAATTGACAAGTTCCTCCACACATGCCACTGAAGATGAGCTCTCTGCCTCACCGAAATCAATTTTAGTGGACGCACAGACAGCCGACATTAGATTTGAAACCGCAGTGGCATTTTCCTCACTATAGCCATTGGTATAATCGTCGAGAATATTATCCCAATCGATTACTGTGCCCTTTGCGACACTTTCCATTGAAATACCCTCCGTCGCTGTGGTGTAAGCAGGTATTTCAGCAAGAGTGGAATTCGGATAACGGTAATAGCAAAGGATTTGAGCCAAAGCAGTAGCAACGCATCCCGCAGGAGCATTAGTCTCGCCCAATACAGGCACATTCAAATTGAAAGGAGCGTATTGTCCCCATTTGATATTCTTAAGCAACGGTGCGATCGGTTTATCCGTGATGCGGAACGCTCTCAACTCGGAATCCTCCGCCGACGTCGAAATCTGCATATTCTCATGCTGATTCTTTCCAACATTCTCCGCAAAGACATCAATCATAGTCGGAAGTTCAGGGTATACACCACCCTTCTCGCTATAAGCAAGTACAGCAGGGACACGCGTGTCGGCAGAGATCACCGCATATCCTCCACTTTTTCCCTTGAATGTGAAGCAAACGGTATCATCGTTTAATGTTTTGACATCTGCAAGATAAATATCCGATTGAGAAAGGATCTTTTTAGCTGTCGTCTGAGCCTCATCAAAAGAGCGAGAGGCATACGCACTATTTGAAAGCAGTGCCAATGCAGAAAAAAACAGGTGTTTTATCTTCATATCAATTCGTATTTCAATTAATTACTTTATTTACGCCACTTAACATCGGCACAAAATTACATTTTTCCAATTTGTCGACAGAAAAATCCGACTCATCCACACGTCTCACTCTATACATATTGCTGACTCCAGATTTATCCTCAACAGGAATAATCATCATGCCTCCAACCTTCAGTTGAGCCATCAGTTTAGGAGGAAACTGGAATGCTCCGGCAGTCACAATGATTTTATCAAACGGTGCATGCTCCGGCATACCAAGATAACCGTCGCCACAGATATTCTTAACCTTTATATCCAACTGTTTGAAAAGTTCGGAAGTGATAGTAAACAAAGTTTCCTGTCGTTCGATAGTATAAACATCAACGCCAAACGCCACCAAGCAAGCAGTCTGGTAGCCACTACCCGTGCCTATCTCCAACACCTTCTCACCTGGATGCAAATCAAGCAACGACATCTGTCGAGCCACAGTGGATGGCTGGGAAATCGTCTGTTTAGCCGCAATAGGAAGCGTCACATCCTCGTATGCGGAATTGATGTACATCGGCTGGCAAAACAAATGGCGAGGCACACGTTGGATGGCATCCAAAACGTCGGCAGCAAAAGCCAACTCGTTAGTCTGCAACTGCTTCACCATCATTTTTCTTCTTGCCGCAAATTTAGGTTCCTCTACAAATTTCATCACTAGTTCTTCGTCTTTGATCTTCGTTTTCGTCAACGTCAACGTTAACGTTAACGTTTACTTCATCACATACGCCACACTCTTAGTAGAGAAAAACTCCTCCTCGAAATAGATAGAAAGAGACTCCGTCATTGCATTTCTACCGAATGATTTCAACTCCTCAGCCAAGTCGCCACCCTTCAAAGCGATAACACCCACAGGTAGAGCCGACACAGCTTTAGGTTTCAATAGAGGACGAGCCAACTTAACCAAATCCGGCATCTGCATCACAGCACGGCTCACCACGTAGTCGTATTGAGCCTTTACATCTTCAGCACGTAGATGCTCACCTTTGATATTCTTAAGACCGATAGCCTCAGCCACAGCGTTTAGCACCTTGATTTTCTTTCCAACACCGTCGATAGCATGGAATTTGACGTTAGGGAACATGATAGCCAACGGAATGGCAGGAAAACCACCGCCTGTGCCAAGATCGAGGATCTCAGTACCGTCGGCAAAATCAGTGAATTTTGCGATTCCCAACGAGTGAAGCACATGATGCTCGTAGAAATTATCCATATCCTTGCGGGAAATCACATTGATCTTTGAGTTCCAGTCCTGATATAACGCATCAAGAGCCTCAAACTGACGTTTCTGCTCATCCGAAAGATTCGGAAAGTATTTTTCTATAATTGATATATTAGCCATATTATTAATCTTCAAGTAAATATCTTACGATTGACTTTGATCTGTCCATATATTGACCTAATTGCTTGTTGGCGACGGGGATTTTGATACTTCGTTCGGCATCCACGCCCAACTCATACGGAGAATAGACAAAATAGATAGTATCCTTCGTAAGCAAAAACTTGTTGCTTGGAGAAATCTGTTCTGGAGATATACCCTTTGTCTCAAGCGAAGCCTCGTCCGCCACGCCATAACTTTTCACCATACAATCCACAAGCACGCCACGGATATCCTCCACATCCTTTTCATAGAAAAGAGTTTCAAACTCGATTTTCTCCTTCAGTTTCTTGTCCCAGTTGCTATAAGACAAACCATAGAGTGGATTATTTCCTTTATTCTCATACAGACCTTTGGCCACACAGAAAAGACGCGAATCCTGGTATGCCAATTTAGTGAATCTTGCCACACTCCAATCAAAATAACGACTCTTGGAAAAATCGTTAGCGGCACGAAACTCCGTTTTGAATTGGGTTGCGACGGCGGCAAAGTACCCAGCAGTTGCGACGACAGGATCTGTCATCACTCTATCGGCAGCGAAATGCATGATGTCGAAACGAATGTCATTCACCAACTTATCTGAATCATTACGTGACGGCATCACCAATATTGTCTTGTATTTAACGAATTTATGTTGCTGATTATTAGGATCAACGAAATAAGCAGTGTCGTAGCTGAAGATTTCAGTGTCGTACATCGGCAGACGTGGAGCCACAGGCACGACAGGATCATTCGCTACAGTGTCGACAACCGTCTTGACGGTATCCTCCACTGGTTCAGGCACAGGAATATCAACGGGTTTCTGCTGACAGGCCACCAAGCCCAACAGAGAAGATGCTAAGAGCAACGTCTTCCTCATCATTCAGCAAGTTTATAGATTGGAGACTCCTCTTTAATCAAAGGTTTCAAATCAGAGAATGAAAACCTCACCTCAATCGGACCAACCGCATACGCAGCGATCTCGTACGGTCTGTAATTGAAGCTCAAGGAGTCTGTGTAGATACGCATACTATTGTTTGGAGAGACATCCTTGACATCAAGAATACCAGCGTCGACAAGATGATCATGAGCCGACACCTTCATCATCTTGCATAGGGAATCAAGGATCATACCCGTAAGTGTAGATTCAGATTCGTCGACGAAGATATCACCATACGACAATTTCTTAGCCATCACCTTATCCCAAATCTGATAATTAACGAAAGAATACGGATGAGCTCCACCCATGTAAGAATACGAAGAGAATTCAGTATTATAGACATCCTCATTCTCAAACACCTTGCCAGCCTCACACTCCAAATCGCAAGGAATCTCGTCTGAGCCAAACATCTCCCTGTAGGCAACGACCTCCTCCTCACTCAACACAGCAAGCTCAGTGAGTTTAGCCTTCTTGGCAGCCTCAATATCATTAGTTCGGACACCAGTGGCCTCAGCGATGATAGCCATTCTAATGGAATCAGCACAAGAAGATATTCCTTCGTTGGGAACAGATAGTTTATACGAAAATTTGAACTGTGGATTATTAGTGTCAGCAAAGAAATGACCAGTAGTGTCGAAAGACAAAACAGAGACATCATAGCCAGGGATTTCAACAGCAGACTCGCTCTTTTTCTCTGCAGAACAACCACATAGAGCGGCTACTATTCCCGTCAGCAGAATATTCTTCAATGCATTCTTCGTCATCAGATTTCATTTTAGTTCTATATCCCACAAAAGTAACGCAAGATTTCGATAAATACAAATTAAACGTTGACGATGACGAAAACGAAAACGATGACGAAAACGAAAAATATCGTTTTTTGTTTGCCATTATCTTTTTTATTGCTAATTTGCATTTTCTAAAGACTGACGCGTATGAAAAAATGGGCTGTTTTCATATCGGTTTTGTTGTCACTTATCAGTTGCAATAAAACGACGGATAACCTGAATTCGTCGGAAAATCAGTGTGTCTCGACGCCAGACTCTGTCCTTCGCGTCGCCACAATCTCTCGCTCAACTTCGTACTATACCACTCGTGGTGGACACGAGATGGGCTACGACTATGAGTTAATCAAAGGTGTGGCTGAGAAATTAGGCAAGAAATTAGAGATAAAAGTGGCGAAAAGCAACGAGGAGCTTATCTCTATGCTTGGTGATTCCGTCGACGTGTTGGCTTTCCCCGTCATGATCAATAAAGCCAACAAGGAGCGTATGGCGTTTGTCGACAAGGAGACTATCACGCATCAGGTAATCGTGCAGAGAAAGAGAAGCTCCACTAAGCATAAGCAGGATGTGCTCGACCTCATCGGCAAAAAAATCACTGTGGTGAAGGGATCCAAATACTACCATCGTCTGCTTAACCTTAACGATGAGATTGGAGGAGGAATGGTGATCAACACCGTCTCCTCGGATAATGACGAGGAGGATTTGATCAAACAGGTGAGCAAAGGTGAGATTGACATGACGGTGATAGACAACGATATTGCCAAACTGCAACGTCGCTACTATAAGAATCTTGACATCCATCTTGAGGTGTCGCATCCACAAAGAAATGCGTGGGCTGTGTCGCAAAAAGATTCGGCTTTGCTAAAGGAGATCAACGATTATTTTGCAGAGAATCCGAAGACAATCAGCAAGTTATATTCAAAATACTACGAGCCTAAGGTTTCTAAAGAGGTAAATAGAGATGTGCCTATCTTCATCGACGACGAGCATATCTCCGCTTTCGATTCTATCTTCAAGGCTCAAGCCGACACTACCATCTGGGATTGGCGTCTGCTTTCTGCCATTGCCTACACAGAATCACGTTTCAACCCCAACGCAGGCAGTTTTGCCGGAGCGAAAGGTCTCATGCAGCTGATGTCTGAAACGGTGATCAACCTTGGCGGTGATCCTAAGACGATGTTGGAACCAGAGGAGAATCTCCGTCTTGGAATTGAGTATCTCAACCGCACTTACAAACTTATCCAATCCGCCCGCACCAACGACGACCGTATCCGTCTGACTCTTGCCGCCTACAATGCCGGACTCGGACATATCCGTGATGCGCAGACACTGTGTGAGCTTCACGGCGACAACCCTGCCGAATGGAAAGTGGTGGAGAGATATGTAAGACTACTTGCGTCGCCAGACTACTACAACCTACCTTCAGTGAAGTGCGGATATCTACGTGGTTCAGAAACAGCTGATTACGTGGACGACATCATGGAGCTTTATGCCACTTACAAGAGGAAGTTTAAGAAATAATGCATAATTCACAATGCTGAATCCATAATTGTCGGTATATGCCAAACTGCAAGGGGAAATTCAGCATTTCGCATTCATAATTTCGCATTCAGCATTTAGCATTTTTAATCTGCGGATCCGACCTCGAATTTATTGATTTTGTCTCTCCACTCCTGCGACACCAGCACAGATTGCTGTGCCTTCATATCAAACGCACACATCACGCCATTACAAACGGTTTTGATGTGTCCATTGTCTTTATTTATAAGCACTTGAAGAAGTTTGATACTTTTATTTCCAATCTCTGTGATCTTTGTGCGGACCTCGATATTCTCTCTCAAGAAGATCTGCTCCATATAGCTGACGTTGATGTTCACCATCACAAACTGAGCGTCAGTCCAGTCGATTGGCTCTCCATTGTTCAAAGCCTCGAAATAACAGATCTTGCCGTAATCCAAAAAGGAGATTTGCGATGCGTTGTTGACGTGGCCAAGAGGGTCGATGTCGTTGAATCTGATCTGGATTCCAACGCTATGATTGAAATGTATTTTTTCTAGTTCTTCCATTATTTTAATCTTTCTTATTATGCTTTTGCGATTTTGTTCTGTGCCTGACGTTATAACGTCAGGCACAGAACAAAATCAGAAATGAATTGCTTCCAATACCGACGAATCGATTTCGAATTTATCGTGGATTTTCTTTAGAATCTCACTGCGACGCATCATCAGTTCATTGCTGGCGGCTGGCGATAACATAGTGACGTACAAATGTTTGTTTTTCATCGTCATACCTTGTGTGTACTGCAGGAATTCCGGATCCACTAATTCCGGCCAAGCCTTTTCAATGTCGAAGGCAAGCATATCCTCGTCGATCTTCACACGGTGGACATAATCGCTCAATATCGTTGATATTGTTGATGCATTCGTTCTTTTCATATCTCCAGCTTTTATTTCTCCATAATCTTCACTGCCTTCTCCTCGCTCATTCCGTCGCTCTCATTAATCTCGTAGACGGTATAGGAGATATTCTCCGTCTTTTCAAGAAGCAGTGTGATGTGCTCACGGTTGGTATCGGAGATGAACACTTGGCCTGTACGTTTGGAATCACTGATAAAATCGATGATTCTCGCCATACGATGCTCGTCAAGTTTATCGAATATATCATCGAGAAGAAGGATTGGTTTGACGTCGCTCTTCGCCACAAACATATCTATCCATGCGAATTTCAAAGCCAAAAGCATCGTCTTCATCTCTCCCTGCGACGCGATCTTCTTAATCTTTCGTCCGGTACGCTTGAAATTATAGTCGTCGCGATGGACGCCCCACGTTGTGAAGCCTCGACGTTGGTCTTCCCCACGTAAATTTCTAAGCGTTGTGAGATAATCTGCCTCAGTAGCCTGCGACTTATATTCGATATCCACACCCTCGCCTTCCTCGGCGTCGTAAGAGATCTTGCGATACACCTCGTCGACTTTACCTTTGAATGTCTCAACAAACTCTTTGCGGGCATTGTAAAGGAACATTCCTGCCGACGCAAGTTTATCCTCGTAACTCTCAAAAATGATCGGATCGACGTAGGTTTGCGATGTCAACAGTGCATTTCTGCCTCGCAACGCGTTCTTGTAGACAAGCAGTGCGTCCAAATATTTGCGATCAAACTGAGATATGCAGCCGTCGATGAATTTTCTACGCTCTTCAGACGCTCCCTGTATGATATCAATATCCTTCGGAGCCACCAATATCGCTGGAATCAAACCGATATGGTCGGAGACTTTCTCGTATTCCTTGCCATCTCTCTTGAGCATCTTCCTACCCTTATCCAAAGCACACGAAATCTCAAATTCCGAATCCGCGCGATGATAGTGGGCTTTCAGCTGAAAACCTGTCTCGCCGAAAGTGATATTATCCTTATCCTCACGGCTAGACGGTGATTTAGAGAAAGATAGGTAGTAGATGGAATCGATAATATTGGTTTTGCCGACACCGTTTTTGCCGATGAAGCAGTTGATATGCTTAGCAAATGTGAGGTCGGATCTACGAATATTTCGAAAGTTATATATTGATAATCTGTGTAGAAACATTTCTGTTATGATTCAAAGTAAGCCCCCTCAGTCCCCCTAAAGGGGGAAGATCGCACACGCCAATTCCTCCCTTTAGGGAGGTTAGGAGGGCCTATTCTTCTTGTGGAGTAAGAGGAATGATTTTCTTCGCCTTCTTGGCATCGTGTTTAGCGTATGCGTCGACGATCTTCTGCACAAGAGGATGACGGACGATATCCTTAGTGTTAAACTCGATTTTCGCCACTCCACTGACATTCTTCAACACACGTAGAGCCTCGCCCAAACCTGAACGCTCACGAGCTGGAAGGTCGATCTGAGTCATATCTCCAGTCACCACGATCTTACTATGCTCACCCATACGAGTAAGGAACATCTTAATCTGCTGAGTTGTAGTGTTTTGAGCCTCATCAAGAATGATGAATGCATCAGAAAGCGTACGACCACGCATGAAAGCCAACGGTGCGATCTGAATGATTCCGTTCTCCATATACTCCTTCAGCTTTGCTCCAGGGATCATATCCTGAAGAGCATCGTAGAGAGGCTGCAAATACGGATCAATCTTCTCCTTCATATCTCCGGGAAGAAAACCAAGTTTCTCGCCAGCCTCAACAGCAGGTCGGCTCAACACGATCTTCTTAACCTCCTTATTTTTCAAGGCTCTTACAGCGCAAGCGATAGCAATGTAAGTCTTACCGCTACCGGCAGGACCGATGGAGAAGATAAGATCATTCTTATCGTAAGCAGCCATGAATTTTTTCTGAGTTGGGGTGCGAGCCGTGATAGGCTTGCCGCTTATACCATAGATGATAAGATTATTCTCCACCTGAATCTTAGGTTCACTACCCTTGATAAAGTCGATAATGACCTCCTCCGTCAACTTATTGTAAGTAGCGCAGTACTTCTCAAGTTTGGCAATCACCTCGTCGACGATAGCGATTTCCTCCTCGTCGCCATTGATTTTGATTACATTACCTCTGGCAATAATCTTAACTTTGGGATACAAATCCTTGATAAGACGGATGTTAGCATTGTTAACTCCGTAAAAAATAGTGGGGTCAGCCACTTCCAGTTCTATGATTTTTTCTATCACTCTATATGGTATAATATCTGTTTCGGCAAAAATACAAAAATAATACGATGACGAAAACGAAAACGAAAACTTTTAAGGCTTGCGACCAATTTCATAGAAACAAAAAAGACGAGGAAGGATTTCCCCGTCTCTACAAAATTTCAAAAAATTAAAACATCTCTTTATTTAGAGAAGATGTAGTAAGTCAAATTGACGTGGGCATTGCCATCCACCATATCTCTGTACGACGGATCCCAGTCGTAGCCCAATCCTACCTGGAATTTTTCTCCAATGTTGAGGTTGGCTCCAGCACCAAAAGCAAATTCAACGTACTTTGCACCGATACTTCCATGAGACATGTCAACTCTTGTTTTCAAGATGCCAAAGACTTTCGGTGCCAAACCAAATTTCTCGCCAAGCTGGAAATTGTAACCAAAACTAACCGGAAGTTTAAGATATTTAATATCTACATTTTCATCGTAGACTGGTTCTTTGCCTGTAGGTGCAACTTCATAATCACCTTTTTCATATGCATTGAAAATTTCTTTACCGATGTCATATTTATAATGAAATCCTTGCAAAGAATAAAGAAAACTTGCATCAAGGAACATATAGTTCTTATTTTCTGATGCATTGAAACGATGTTCGTAAGCGATACCAGCGTTGAATCCAGATCTGTAGGAATATTCAACGGCATCACTTTGAAATTCTTCATCGAAAGAACGATTAGACAGATTGTAACCTGCAGTCACACCAAAATAATTCTGAGCCGAAGCTCCCATGCAAGCCATCATTAAGCCTGCCACAACAAAAAGTTTGTTTTTCATAACATTAAAATTTACGATCCTTAAATCTCATTTTTATTCGCATCAACTATGTTTTTCTGCAAAAGTATATGGGATTGCAAATCATACAAACAATCAACGTAAATATTTGATACAAATGCGTAAATTCAATTCTCCCAATCTATTATATTATTAAAAATCAAAGTCTCCGACACCTGCAAAGAAGGAATCGACACACGCTTCTCATCCCCCCAAACGGGGTTTCTACGAATATTTAAAACAAAAAGAGACGTGGGAAATATCCACGTCTCAACAATATTCTATGAAGAATGAATTATCTTGCGTAAACAGGGCGGATGCAACGTCCACCGCTTCGACCACTACTGTTAACCTTTGGACGACGGCTTGAAAAATCCATTGCGTATGAGAAATTTCCGTTGTCGTAACCAGTAGAAGTCCAGTAGTTACCTGTCTCATCTGTATCGTAAAGCTGAGATCCAAAGAAATAACCCTTAGCAGGAAGGAAGATGAACTTACCGTTAGGTCCAGTCACCTTATATCCTTTTACTCCGTTATTTAGAACCCATTCCCAATTACATTTCTTGATTAGCTCTTCAGCCTCCTCTTTTGTAGGAATACGCCAATTTTTTCCCAACTCTACAGTTGCGGCGTCAGTCGAAGACAGAAGGACATTATTTGAATTGATGACCTTCTTAGACTTCAAATCAGAAAGAGAATATGAGTATGTTGTTGAATTTGAAGCATTATAGTCTGATTTTGTAGAGATTTCGCCCCAAGCGTAGTAGCTTCCTGGTTGCTCACACTTATTAGCACCCAAATTGCATGATGCCCACTTAACAGAAAGTCCCATGTCGACAATCTTCAACCCTTCATCTGTACAATCAAGAGTCTCGATTACCTTGCCATTCATCATTCCACATTCTTGCTCTGAAAGTGAGGCTGTTATCACGTCGATATCAGCATTAGAAGAAGCGGTATCCATACAGCCAGTCAATGATACAACGCTCAACACCCCCAAAAATAATGCGTTAACTTTTTTCATCTCGTCCTATATTATCCTTTTATACTGCAAAAATAGCAAAATTCCAGTCACTTGTTAAACGTCTGCAAATAAAATTTATCCACATCAAACTTTTTGAACAATTTCCATGACAATATAGGACAAAAAAAAGCATCCACGACAGAATCACAGATGCATTCAATTTTATCGTAAAAGACTTATTTCTTATTTTGTTTCCCATTAGAAAACTTGCTATTTTTCAATACTTCTTTTGCACTTTCGCTTCCCAGGGCGACTGCCTTCTCATAATATTTCTTCGCTTTGACAAGGTCGCCACCCAACTCATAGTGGAAAGCAAGGTTTTCTACAGCCGTAAGATATTTATCGTCAACAGAAATAGCCTTCAAAAACCATTTTTCTGCCTCATTGGGTTTATGCTGGTACACATAAGCCAAAGCAAGATAATTATACACGTCGGCCTGATCAGGAGTTTCCTCGATCACAGTCTCAAGATTAAGGACAGCATCTTCCAAATCACGGTTTCTTATCTGAATAATAGCCAAGTTTTTACGCGCGAGAGTGTAATTCGGGTCAAGAAGCACTGCACGTTCAAAATTTGCCTGAGCCTCATTGTCGTTGTCTGTCATACGGAACGCGCATCCCAGCGCATTATGCAATTTGGCGTTATCAGGGATTGCCTCTATCTGAGACTGCAGACGTTTGATTGCCACGGGAGCATTTCCACTATTCATAAGTATATCAGCAGCACCAATCATCGCGTCGACATAAGAACTATCAAGAGAGACAGCCTGGTCGTAACTATATTGAGCGAAAGCGGAATCCTTCAGACCAAGATAGGCGTCGCCAAGCAATTTGAAGGCGACGGGATTAGACTTATCCTTCATTATGTAACCCTCGCACATCTTCTTCGCTGTGCCCCAATCCTCCTTGTCGCACACCTTCTGAATATCCTCAATGGTAGCGTTTGCCGGATTTTTAGAACAAGACGTCAAGACTGCCATCACAACGACAGCAAAAAAACTTATTCTTTTCATCGTTAGAAATCTTTTTCACAAAATTAGAAAAAAAAGCGGAATCTGCCGACTCCGCTTTCACTTTCTTCATACCCTAGTATCTGCTTTCACGTAGACGACGGAATTATTGCTCCGTCAACATTTGAAATTAATCCCCAATATCGTTACAGCAAAAAGTGTGCCAAAATCAGTCACTACCCCCTAACCTTCTCATACGCCTCGTTGATCTTAGCCATCATCGCCTCACACTCATCTTTTCTATCTGCATTCTTCGGCAGATCAGGATGATGCTGCAGCGCAAGGTTGTGATACGCGCGTTTGATCTCATCGTCAGTCGCGCCATCGTTCAATCCAAGAATTGCGTAATATGGATTATTAGTTGCGACGGAATTGCTGTTCGTCGACGAAGTTTTTTCATCTTCATCAAACTCGGTACGTAATGGTCCGTAGCGTTTCTTAAAATAGGCAATGTAATTTTTGTTGAGCTTAAATTTTGTCATCATCTCCATCAATAGATTCCACTCATCATTATGGATACCGTCATCAAGAATTGCTAGTTTGAATAACTTGTGGACAAACTCATTGCGCAAACTAATTTCTTCCTTATTTAATTTATCAAGTTCTTCCTTAACTGTTCCTTCATCGTATTCTATATCATACACATAATGATAGAGAACGCTATTATTCACGCCATACAACTTTTCCAACAAATCCAATTGTCTTGTTTTGGCAGAAGGATTTAGCAAGCAAATCTGTCGAATAAAAGGGCATTGGCCAACATAGTTCTTCAAAAAAGAATATTGTCGTTGGGCTTTCGATTCATCCATACCCAATTCTTCAGCAAACAATTCTTTTGTTTTATCATAACCATTTTTTTAAAAAAGCAAAAATACAGCTAATACAAACAAAATAATAATACAACGTCCTAAACCAAGAAGATTACCATTAATCAAATTGACTGGAATCATTATTAGTGATAATATAAAAAAAGATCCAAGCACAGCAATCTGAGCTTTTATTGTAACAAAGTCCAAATCAATTTCCTCATATTTAGAAATGAATTTCTTATCAATATCGGTTATCTCCATAAATTAAATCATTAATTCACAAGTATCAGCAACGTGCAACCACAAGGGGCACCTCTACAAAAAAACGGTGCAAAGATAAACAATGCACCGTCTTCAAAACTTTATTTCAAAATCATTTTAATCTTTTACAAGGAACTTCTTCACTGCAAACCACACAGCGAACAAGCCAGCGAAGTAGATTGCGAAGAAAAGAATTGCAGCTAGCCAATTATTTGGTTTATGCATCTGCATCTCAGCCACCTTATCCATGTCGCCACCAGCATTGTCAAGCAACTGTTGGAAATCAGGAATATTCTTCACTGCCCACTTGTTGATCACATTACCATTCTTAACAAGGACAAGTCCCGGATTTGAGCGAACGACAGTCTTCAATGTGATTTCGTCGGTATTCAAGAACTTATACTGAGCGCCTGTCTCATTGATAAAATCGTTTAGTTCATCTGTTCCGATACCAGTGGAAGTAAGCATATATAGTTTCAAACCGTTTGCCTCACAGAACTCATATACATCGTTGATTTTGTGAGCCTGCTCCATGTCGGCTTTAGTGATCTTTGAAGAGACAGCGATGAAAGAGAAATTCTCGTCAGCCATCACATCCTCAGTCAAATCACCGTCGTCAGGATCCTCCATTGTGAAATCGTGGATAGGTGGCTCGTAACCCTTCTCCACCAACTCGCTTCTGGAAGCATCCGCGTCGATCTGCCAAGCAGGATCATTTGAGATAGCGTTATATTCATCGCTTCCAAACTTAACCTCTTTGCGAACACCATCCTTCACGTATGTGAAATAAGACTCGTATACATCCGACGGTGCACCTTCAGGGATCTCCATACTTGCAGGAATGTTAGTGCCGATGCTGTAAGGGCGGAAGTCGATGATAGGAAGATTATAGTAGCAGTAGTAGCTAACGAACACCAAGAAAATACCAGTGTAAGCTGAAACAGTCAAGAATTTAGCCACACTCTTGTCGCGAGTGCTATGCTGATGCCACATATATAATATAATACCCATAGCAGAGAAGACAATGTTCTTCCAGAAAGTCTGCCAGTTAGTAATCTTCAACGCCTCACCGAAGCAACCGCAGTCAGTCACAGGATTATAAATAGCAATATATAATGTAAGCGGAGTATAGAATGCCATGAAAATCAGTACTCCGATAGAAGTCAAACGAGGCCAAACGCCAAGAAGAAGACAAGTACCAAGAGCGAACTCAACAATATTCAAAAGAATACTGCCAAGGAAGCCTAAATCCTTCAACATATCCCAAGAGAAAGCTGTAAGATAATCGTCGACCTTATACCAGCCACCAAGAGGATCAATAACCTTAGCGAAACCGCTAAACAAGAAAACCAAGCCCAAGAAAATCTGTAGGGCCATCACAACATAACCTTTCTGCTTATCCGATATCATAACATTAATTTGTTTACTTATTTATAAAATGCAAAATTAGCAAATTTTGACAAATTGACAAATTGGGGAAAATATGCAATTATCCATTTGTCCAATTTTAAACGATACAAGTTACAATTTGAATCCAAGATTAGAAAAATCATATCTAAAATACGGGGTATACCAATAAAAATGACACAAAAGAACCAAAATTGAGGTTAAATATAATGTATAAGCTTACAAATTGTCACAAAAGCATACATTTTGAATAAAAGTCACCAAAAATGATGATTTATTAGATTTTTTCTATTTTTTCTTAATTTTTCTTACATTTTCATTTGTTTTTATCAGATTTTATATACATTTGCAAACGTAAAAACGAACACGACGGCAAATTAATACAAAAAGCGAACCGTCAACGAGTATTCTTTTTACACATTTTAGAAAAAGAATTATAATTTAAAATTATCACAAAATGAGCAACAAGATGGTTGAGGATTTCATGGCGAAGATTATCGCTAAGAATCCAGGTGAGGAGACATTCCACCAGGCTGTACGTGAGGTAGTAGAGAGCTTGCTACCATTCATCGAGGCAAATCCTAAGTACAAAGAGGCTAAGATTCTTGAGAGAATGTGCGAGCCTGAGAGAGTAATCATCTTCCGTGTTCCTTGGATCGATGATAAGGGAGAGTTCCAGATCAACCGTGGTTTCCGCGTTCAGATGAACTCAGCTATCGGACCTTACAAAGGCGGTATCCGTCTTCACCCTTCAGTAAACCTTGGTCTTTTGAAGTTCCTTGCATTCGAGCAGGTTCTTAAGAACTCTTTGACTACTCTACCAATGGGTGGTGGTAAAGGTGGTTCAGACTTCGACCCTAAGGGCAAGTCAGACAACGAGGTTATGCGTTTCTGCCAGAGCTTCATGACAGAGCTTCAGATGTATATCGGAGCTGATACAGATGTACCAGCTGGTGATATCGGAACAGGTGCTCGTG
>DCIP01000031.1 GCA_002317115.1 Candidatus Scybalocola fimicaballi | reverse complement strand
GAATTCGAAGAAAGATGGGAAGTGTCAGATGACCAAAAAATTGATGTAGTAGATGCTGATGCCACACTTGGTGTTTTTGACACGATACAATTATTCATTGATAAAAAAGGAAATTACGGTTGGTTGTCTGAATTTTTTTCAGATGAATATCGTATTTCTGTAGTTTTGTCCGATGGCAAACCACGAATCTTCCAAGGTTGGGATGTGTTGAAGAATTATGCTGTGGTTGATGATGATGTGTTTGGAGAGATGTACTTTGATCAGGCTTGGAGAAAATGGATCAAAACAGATATCAACGGTATTGATGGAGAGTGGCTTTTGTTGGAGGCACGTGCTCTTTCCTATAATTCAAAAATAACTCCTGAACAGAAAGCAAACTATCAAAAGTATCTTCAAAACGAAAAATCTTTCTTAGCTGAGTATCCCAAGGCATTATTGGATTACTATCAAGATAGCTATGAAGTGATATCGGAGATATGGGATCTTGCTGATATGTATAAAGCAGAAGAAATGGATATAGAGTCCATTAAATCACTTGTACAATTTAAGAAACTGTTTTTCCACAGACAAGGCAATCGTTACGGATGGGTTTGTGAATGTGCATGGGATGAGGTGTATGGTTTATCCATTTATTACGACAACACAAAAGAAGGAATCTGCATAGGCTCTATAGATTCTTTGGTCATCTGATAAACATGGATGGGGGCAGTTCCCCAACCGTGGCAACGGTTGTCCTAACAGGCCATTGTTGCCGAAAAAGGCGAAGCCTTTCGGCTACTGTGGCCGATGATGTGGCAATGAAGCGAATTGAAATCGAATAAAAGAATTTTTAATTAAAAACAAACAATAATAGAAGTCTCCTTCCGCATTAAAAAATATTTTATGGAAAAAATTGATTATAATAAGCTTACTGAACACTCAAAGATTAAAGTCAAAATCGGAGAGGTGGATAAGGAGTTTGATATCACTACTGAAGCTACTCTAACTCATGGGCATGGTATGCCAGGCGAGTATGGCTTTGATCTTTCTGATAAGGAAAAGTCAATAGTAAAGTGGTTAGTCGAAAAATTCAAGATTGAAGATTATAAGCAGCTTGTAGATTCTTTTTTTGAGGAAAATGGATTGAAATCATCGGACTTGAATGGGTTCATATCGGGCATTAGTTATTTTAAGCTATGGACTAAGACGGCAGAAGAAGAGTCTGGGTTCCCTGATCTGACTCTTTCCGGAAAATACGGAGAGATCGATTTTACATTGAACTTCAGAAAAAAGAAATTGGTTCAAATCATAAACCAACGTCGACCAAAGTATAACGACAAGAATCAAGTGGTCGAAATACAGCATTATGGAATCACTGGTAATGCTGGTTATAGAGAAACATTCAAGTACAACGACGCCGGAAGAAAAATCGAAGAATGTCAATATCATTCAGATGGAGAATTGTACCAAATAGCAAAATACAACGACAAGGGCGTAAGAATTGAATATCGTCATTATGAGGATGGAAAACTACTCTCTAAGCAGATATCAGACGACAATGGCCGTATGTTGGAACAGTATTCTAATTATAGTAAGAGAGAGTCTTACCATTATTTCTATACTCGCGACGTCGATGGTGCTTTGATTGAATCTAATAAATATACTATTGATGAAAAACTGGTATTAAAAGCGGTGTATGATCAAGATGGCCATACTTCCTATTTTTATAATGAAAAGGATGGACGTCTTGAAAAGGTTTGTAAGTTCGACAAAGAAGATAATTTGATTGATGAGACTACTTACAATCCAGACGGAAGCGTGGAATATGAGACCAGCAACTCTTTGAAAGTCACAGCTAAAGCTAGTAATGTCGACAGGAAAACTCCATCTGAGGCTCAACCTCAGCAAAACACGGAAGAGAATAAAGGCAGATATTTTATTGTCCGGATTAAGAATAGAGAATTTTTATATCAAGAAAAAAAAGGTAAGATTATAGGCATTGATCCTGAACTATTAAACCTTGGGTTTGAGAAGCAAGAGCAGATATTAACCAATGGTGATCCCTATTATTACCGTCATCTTGATAATCCCAATGAGATTGAGTCTGCGTATTCTGTATCCAAGACCTATGCTGTCTACAATGGTTGTCTGGCTGATTATTGTAGCCATGAAGAGAAGTATGGGAAGGTTTATATCTGGTTTCATGACGACGAAGAAGGCAAGGCGTCAGGAATTGAACCGGAAATTGATCGTTCCGAAAAATATCCTCCTACTTTTTATCGTGGTGGAGTGCCAGATTCAGAAGTGACGGATATCTACGAGATTCGAGAAATGGTGGTCGGCTATCCATTTAAGACTCCAAAGATTGTTTTCCTCAAAAAAAACGGAGTTTGGCAGAATAAGCCTCTTCTCGGCACTCTTCAGGATGAAGATGAGGAAAACGTTGGTTTTAAGCCATTAAAAGTCAACTATCAGCAAAACTCATTATATAACAGCAGCATTGAGCAGTTGGAGGCAGAGGCTGCCAAAGGCAACTGTCTGGCACAAATGACTTTGGGTATATATTACCAATTTGGAGCCAATGTGAAGCAAGATTATAAAAAAGCATTTAAGTATTTTAAGCTTGCAGCGGAACAAGGTGAATATGTCTCTCAAAATTGTGTAGGATACTACTATAGTCAAGGATTGGGAGTGGAGCAAGACGATAAAGAAGCGTTCAAATGGTTTTCGGAATCTGCACTTTATGGATGTATGCAGGCTCTAAGTAATGTAGGGCGATGCTACCGACTTGGAATAGGAGTGGAGCAAGATTTGGAGAAAGCAGTGGAATATTATAAAAGGTTGGGCGACATGGGAAATGTCATCTATGGATATCGAAATTTGGCCCATATTCACTACTCCAAAAAAGAATATACTAAAGCCATAATTTATTGGAGTTTGGCCGCAGAAAATAACGACGTGGAATCAAACTACAATCTAGGTGTTCTATGCTTTTCTGGAAAGGTTAGGCCAGTCAACTACTCAAAGGCAGTCTCTCATTTTACTAAAGCGATGCAATTGGGAAACAGAGAAGCAGAGTTTATGCTTGGATATTGCTATAAGGAAGGTCTTGGTGTGACTCAGGATTTGAATATTGCAGAACAACTTTGGCTAGATGCAGCTGAAAATGGAAATAAGGAGGCAAAAGTCGAGCTTAAGAAGATGAAAGGTTCATCAAGAAAGAAAAATCCAGGGGCGACGTCGGGAAGTAATATCAAATGCGAGTACGACGTCTGTTTTGAAGACCAGTTTATAGGATATGGAATGTGATTCTGAATCTTAAATGCAGAATTGTCAATATTATCTGTAGAGACGGGGGATCCCGTCTTTGCAGTTTTAAATAGGGTTTATTTCTCCTTCGCAAACATCATATCCAATTCCGACTGAGGAAATGGACATGGCTCATGAAGCATCTTGGCTTTGTAGAATTGGTCGCATGCTCTCTCTACCGATGCCTCCTCAAAACATTTGAAAAGCATCTCCTTTAGTTCATCCAAGTGAGCAGCGTCGGCGTCTGTGAATTTGTTAGACTCTTTATAACTTATGTTTTTTGACGGACGGATGTCGTGGTAGTAGTATGACCATACTAAGAATCTCATACACACGTCGGGAGTCATTATTATTTCTTGCATTATCGTCTGAATTTATATTAGATTTGGCCCAATTCGCTTTTTTATTCGCTCGCCCTCCGGGCTCGCGATGGGGATGGGCAAGGGCTTCCGCCCTTTGCAATCCTAATTTTTGAAAAAATACTGAAAAAGGAACAGATTTCTCTGTTCCTTTATTTTCTGGATGGTTCAAAAGAAAAGCGAAGACTTTGCACCTTCGCTTTCTATGAAAATATATTAGATGTCCTTTGCTTCGTCTGCGTGGTTAGTGTAGAACACTCTCAATGGAACTGAAGTCACCTTGATGAATCCCTTAGCGTCCTCGCTTGTCCATCCCTTGTTCATCTCACCGTACTCACCGAACTTAGTCTTAACCAAGTCGTCCTTAGAATCAACACCAACTGTTGAGAATGTGTAAGGACGAAGCTCAAGAATAACCTCACCATTTACGTGGCGCTGGCTCTCCTGAAGCATGGCCTCGATGTCGCGCATAACTGGCTCAAGATACTGGCTCTCGTGTAGGAACATTCCGTACCAGTTAGCAACCTGATCCTTCCAGTACTGCTGCCACTTAGATAGTGTGTACTTCTCCAAGAACTTGTGAGCACCGATGATTACCATTGGAGCTGCTGCCTCGAATCCTACACGACCCTTGATACCGATGATAGTGTCACCAACGTGCATATCACGACCGATACCGTATGCTGCTGCGATCTTCTCAACCTCCTGGATTGCTGCGATCTTGTCTGTGTACTCCTTACCGTTAACTGAGCAGATCTCACCGTTCTTGAAACCAAGCTTCAAACGCTCGCTTCCAGTCTTAGTTACCTGCTTCAAGTATGCTGTCTCAGGCAAACCTTCGCGTGAGTCAAGAATCTCACCACCACAGATTGATGTTCCCCAGATACCTACGTTGTAAGAATACTTCAACTTAGTCCAGTCTGCTGCGAAACCGTGCTGGTTCAAGTAGTCGATCTCATACTGACGAGTAAGAGCCATATCACGAGTTAGAGTGATGATCTCTACGTTTGGAGACATTACCAAGAAAGTCATGTCGAAACGTACCTGGTCGTTACCTGCACCTGTTGATCCGTGAGCGATTGCGTCTGCACCGATCTCGTTTGCGTAACGTGAGATAGCCATACCCTGGAAAATACGCTCTGAAGATACAGAGATTGGGTAAGTACCGTTTCTCAATACGTTACCGAATACCATGAACTTCAAGCTCTTCTCGTAGTACTCTTTTGTAACGTCAAGAGTGACATATTTAACAGCGCCCAACTTGTAGGCGTTCTCCTCGTTCTGCTTTAGCTGCTCCTCGCTGAAACCACCTGTGTTTGCGCAAGCTGCGTATACATCGTAACCCTTCTCTTTAGCTAGGTACATCACTGTGAAGGATGTATCCAAACCGCCACTGAATGCGACTACTACCTTTTTGTTTGCCATTTTTATTTAGCTTATTTAAATAAAGACTTTATCTTATCTAACAGAGTCTTAGACTCCTTTGCTGGCAACTTGTATGGCATTGGTCCATACTTTGCCTCAATTGTTTCTTTGCATGTTGGGTCGAGATCCAACTCCTTCTGAGCGATCGCTAAACAGTCTGTATCATTAGGATCGAACAACATACCTGTGCAGATGCAGTATCTTCTGTCTGTACGCTGAAGCACATCGAAGTTCACACATCCCTCACAACCATGCCAGAAGCTCTCGTCGTTTGTCAACTGAGCGAATGTCACTGGTTTGTAGCCATGCTGTGTGTTAAGCTTCATCACTGCAGCTCCACTTGTAAGACTGAAAATCTTTGCCTCTGGCCAACGTGAACGTGCCAATGAGAATGTCATGTGTTTGATGCGACGAGCCAATCCCAAACCACGATATCTGTCTGGTACAATCAATCCTGACGTTGTGACATATTGTTTGTTGTCCCACGTCTCAATGTAGCTAAAACCTGCAAAGTCATCACCACACAAAGCCAACACGGCTTTGCCTTCAATCATCTTTTGCTTTACGTATTCTGGATTACGCTTGGCAATACCTGTACCACGCACTTTAGCCGCAGCGGCTATAGTCTCCAAAATCTCGTCGACGTAGTGCACGTGGCTCTCGTCGGCAAGCACAATTCTTATTTCTGGTTTTTGCTTTTGATCTTGAATCTGATCCATTGCTAATGAATTAATCTTTCTTCAATGTTGGAATAAACTTGCTTAGCGACTCGATTACCGCACGCTTTGTCATTCCCTCTTTCATCACACATACTACGGTGTCTTCTCCCGCTACAGTTCCGATGATGACGTCTGATGCCTCATCGTCGATTCTGTACGCCATACTGCTTGCATATCCTGCTCTTGTATGGATGACAAGGATGTTTCCAGAAAAATCAATTGTTACGGCGGCACTGGTTAGGTATGCTGCATGTGCATCCGCCTGTTCGTCGTTCGCTGGAAGTTTATAGCAATACCCCCCGTCGACAGACGGTGTCTTTACCACTTTCATCGCTTTCAAATCACGCGACAAAGTGGCTTGTGTCAAGTTGAACCCCTTGTTTGTCAAAAGCTGGAGCAATTCGTCCTGGCTTCCGACTTTTGTTGTTGCTATAATCTCCTGTATTACTGAGATTCTTCTGTTTTTGTTTTTCACTGTCGCTTCAATTTATGCTCGCAACTCGACCATTGTTTGCTTAAAATATATGATAACACGTTGCTTATGAGCAAATTAAGTATCTGTGAGGCGTTTCGCAATTTTTATGTTGCAAAACACTATGCAAAAATATACAAAAAAGACATACAATATTCATTTTCTGTATATTTTTTGCAAAAAAACAATCAAAATTTATAGTCTTTGTTTTCGTCAACGTTATCTGTTGTCGATAGTCTCTGGGTTCATGTCGTGCCTGATGAGACGGAACTCTGCCATCTCGGCATATTTCGTGCCTGGCATTCCATAATTGCAGTATGGATCAATGCTGATTCCACCGCGTGGCATGAACTTTCCCCACACCTCAATATACTTCGGATCCATCAGTTTGATGAGGTCCTTCATGATGATGTTGACGCAGTCTTCGTGGAAATCTCCGTGGTTGCGGAAACTGAATAGGTATAGCTTCAAACTCTTGCTTTCCACCATCTTGACATTGGGTATGTAGCTGATGTAGATTGT
>DCIP01000191.1:472-15475 GCA_002317115.1 Candidatus Scybalocola fimicaballi | reverse complement strand
GCCAGAGCTTCATGACAGAGCTTTCAAAGCACATCGGAGCTGATACAGACGTTCCTGCAGGTGATATAGGTACAGGTGCTCGTGAGGTTGGTTATATGTTCGGTCAGTACAAGAGACTTCGCAACGAGTTTACAGGTGTTCTAACTGGTAAGGGTCTTCAGTTCGGTGGTTCTTTGATCCGTCCTGAGGCAACTGGTTACGGTACAACATATTTCGCACAGAATATGCTTGCAACTAAGGGTGATACTTTGAAGGGTAAGACTGTTGCTATCTCTGGTTCAGGTAACGTAGCACAGTACGCTGTTGAGAAGTGTACTCAGCTAGGTGCTAAGGTTCTTACAGTTTCTGACTCTAACGGTACTATCTACGATGCAGACGGTATCGATGCAGAGAAGCTTGCATTCATCTTCGATTTGAAGAATGTTAAGCGTGGTCGTATCAAGGAGTACGCTGCTAAGTATCCTTCAGCTAAGTACTACGAGAACCAGCGTCCTTGGCAGATTGCTGAGATCAAGTCTCTTGATATCGCTATGCCATGTGCAACTCAGAATGAGCTTGATGAGGCTGATGCAAAGGCACTTCTTGCTAAGGGTGTTAAGTGTGTAGCAGAGGGTGCTAACATGCCTTCTACTATCGGTGCAGTTGAGGCATTCATCGCTGCTAAGATTCTTTACGCTCCAGGTAAGGCTTCTAACGCTGGTGGTGTTGCAACTTCAGGTCTTGAGATGTGTCAGAACTCTGCTCGTCTTTCATGGACAGCTGAGGAGGTTGACAAGAAGTTGTTCGACATCATGAAGAATATCCACGACAACTGTGTTAAGTACGGTACAGAGGCTGACGGTACAGTTAACTACGTTAAGGGTGCTAACATCGCTGGATTCGTTAAGGTTGCTGACGCTATGTTGGCTCAGGGTCTTTGCTAATCCCGTCTTGATATAAGCAAAACAGAAAGGATAGGCTATCGAAGAAATTTGAATGTCTGTCCTTTCTTTTTTTAATTCTTTCGTATTATCTTTGCGACGCGAAAGAAATTCAATTTTGAATTTAATCACATAACACAATTCAAATATATCAAAATTCAGATATGGCTAAATTGAGAATCGCTGTAGTAGGCTACGGCAATATCGGAAGATATTCAATCGAAGCTCTTAGAGCAGCTGAGGACATGGAGATCGCTGGTGTTGTAAGAAGAAACGCAAGCGTCGTTCCAGACGAGATCAAGGATTTGAAGGTTGTTTCTAACATCGACGAGTTAGGCAAGGTAGACGTTGCTATTCTTGCAACTCCAACTCGTGACGTTCCTGCAACTGCTTCAGCATTGTTGGCAAAGGGAATCTGCACTGTAGATAGCTACGATATCCACGGTGGAATCTGGGATCTACGTCAGCAGCTTGACGCAATCGCAAAGAAGAACGGCACAGCCGCTATCATCTCTGCAGGTTGGGATCCAGGTACAGACTCAGTAATCCGTACTCTTCTTATGGGTATGGCTCCTAAGGGTATCACATATACTAACTTCGGACCTGGTATGAGTATGGGACACTCAGTTGTCGCTCGCTCAAAGAAGGGTGTGAAGAACGCTCTATCAATGACTATTCCATTGGGTACAAGCGTACACCGCCGTATGGTATACGTTGAGCTTGAGGATGGTGCAACTCTTGAGGAGGTAACAAAGGAGATCAAGGCTGACGACTACTTCGCACACGACGAGACTCACGTCATCCCAGTAGCAAGCGTTGACGACGTTCGCGACATGGGCCACGGTGTTCTTCTTGAGCGTAAGGGTGTGAGCGGTAAGACTCAGAACCAGTTGTTCACATTCACAATGAAGATCAACAACCCAGCTTTGACAGCTCAGGTACTTGTATCTTGCTGTAGAGCCGTTAAGAAGCAGAACGCAGGTTGCTACACACTTCCTGAGATCGCTCCAATGGATCTTCTTGCTGGAGACAGAGAGACTCTTATCAAGGCTCTTGTATAAATCCCGATTATACAATTTGTAAAGACGCGAGATCTCGCGTCTCTACGACAAAATAACAAAGCGGTGATTGCATTTGCAGTCACCGCTTTATTTATTTTAAGTTTCAAGTTTCAAGTTTCAAGTTTCAGGTTTCAAGTTTCAGGTTTCAGGTTTCAGGTCCAGCGGACCTGTTTTGACAAAGTCAAGGGTAGCCGATTCCTGCGAAGCAGGTGTCGGGGAATTAATATCGGGGAATTAATATCGTGATATTGATTTCGGGTTATCGACGTCGGGTTATATAATCGACGTTGACAATTTTGAAATAAAATTCCAATTTGCATTTCAAATTCACACAAAAACGCAATAAAAATTCATTTTTTAATAGCAAATGAGTTATAAAACATATATTTTTTGCATTTTCTTAACAAAAAGCATATCTTTGCAATATAATAAACGTGAATAAGAACATTTTTAGAATTATACAATGGACAACAAAAAGATGAGTGATGCACTTAAGTATCACGCAGAGGGACGTCCTGGTAAGATCCAGGTGATCCCAACAAAGCCTACTGCGACTCAGAGAGACCTTTCATTGGCTTACTCTCCAGGTGTTGCTGAACCATGTTTGGAAATCCAGAAAGACAACAACTTTGCTTACGACTACACTGCAAAGGGAAATCTTGTAGCTGTAATCTCTAACGGTACTGCAGTGCTTGGTCTTGGAGACATAGGCGCAGTTGCTGGAAAGCCAGTTATGGAAGGTAAGGGCTTGTTGTTCAAGATCTTCGCAGACGTTGATGTATTCGACATCGAGGTTAACGAGAAGAACATTGACAAGTTCTGTGAGGTAGTAAAGGCAATCGCTCCTACATTCGGAGGTATCAACCTTGAGGATATCAAGGCTCCTGAGTGTTTCGAGATCGAGGACAGACTAAAGGCTGAGCTTGACATTCCTTTGATGCACGACGACCAGCACGGTACAGCTATCATCTCTTCTGCAGCTCTTTTGAACGCTCTTGAGGTTGCAGGCAAGAAGATCGAGGACGCTAAGATCGTTGTTAACGGTGCAGGTGCAGCAGCAAACTCATGTACTCGTCTATATGTAGCTCTTGGTGCACAGAAGAAGAACATCGTAATGTGCGACTCTAAGGGAGTTATCAACTCTAAGAGAACTGATCTTAACCCACGCAAGGAGGAGTTTAAGACAGATCGCGACATCAACACTTTAGAGGAGGCAGTTAAGGGTGCTGACGTATTCTTGGGATTGTCAAAGGGTAACGTATTGTCTCAGGACATGGTTCGCTCAATGGCCAGCAACCCAATCGTGTTCGCTCTTGCAAACCCTAACCCAGAGATCACATACGAGGATGCTATGGCATCTCGTCCTGATATCATCTTCGGAACAGGTCGTTCGGATTATCCTAACCAGATCAACAACGTACTTGGATTCCCTTATATCTTCCGTGGTGCTCTTGACACTCACTCAAAGGCAATCAACGAGGATATGAAGCTTGCAGCCGTTCGTGCTCTTGCTGAGTTGGCTAAGAAGCCAGTTCCAGAGATCGTAAGCAAGGCATACGGTGGTAAGACAATGGCATTCGGTAAGGAGTATTTGATTCCTACAGCTCTTGACCCACGTCTACTTGAGACAGTTGCTCCAGCAGTTGCAAAGGCAGCTATCGAGAGTGGTGTTGCACGTCACGAGATCAAGGATTGGGATCTTTACCGTGAGCAGCTACGTCACCGCATGGGCTTGAACAACAAGCTAATCGACGGTCTACGTGTTCGCGCTAAGAAGGCTCCTAAGAAGGTGGTATTCTCTGAGCCAAACTGTGTAAGCGTACTTGAGGCAGCAGTTTCTGCTAAGGCTGACGGTATCTGCGTTCCAGTTCTTGTTGGTAACGAGACAAACATCGCTCGCATCGCAGAGGAGAACAACATCAATATCTCAGGAATCGAGATCATCAACAACCGTGCAGAGAGCCAGAACTCACGTCGCGAGCGCTACGCTAAGTACTTGGCAGAGAAGAACGCACGTTCAGGATACACATACGCTGAGAGCCTTGAGTTGATGTTCAACCGCAGCTACTTCGCTACAATGATGGTTGAGATGGGCGACGCAGACGCTATGGTATGCGGTGTTTACACTAAGTACACAGACGCTATCAAGCCAGCTCTTGAGATCGTAGGAACTCGTGAGGGAATCAACCACATCGCAGCACTTAACATCGTCAACACAGCTAAGGGAACATACTTCTTGGCAGACACATTGGTTAACAACCACCCAACTGCAGAGGCACTTGAGGAGATCGTTAAGTTGACTAACGACAGCGTTAAGATCTTCGACGTCGATCCAGTTATCGCAATGCTTTCTTACAGCAACTTCGGCGCTGACAACACTGGTTCTCCAGTTACAGTTCACAAGGCAGTAGAGAGCCTACACAAGAACCACCCAGAGATCTTGGTAGACGGTGAGATGCAGGTTAACTTCGCACTTGACAAGGATCTTCGTTCAGCAACATACCCATTCTCTAAGCTTGAGGGCAAGGATGTCAACACATTGATCTTCCCTAACCTAAGTTCAGCTAACATCACTTACAAGACTCTTCTTTCTATGGGTCTTGCTGAGAACGTTGGCCCAGTTCAGATGGGATTGAAGAAGCCTATCTACGTTTGTGAGCCAGAGGCATCAGTACGTGACATCATGAACATCGTAACTATCGCAGTTATCGACGCTCAGATCAACGGAAAGAAGTAATCCATTAGGGTTAATCATACGAAAGGCTGCTCATTTTGGGCAGCCTTTTTTATTTTTAACGAAATTCACACAATAAAAAATAAATATTTCCGTTATATATTCGGTGTGGTTTATGGGAACTTGGAAAATCATAAATAATGCTAAAATTGAAAAAGCATAGAAAAAAGTCGGCAAAAAATATTACTTTTGCCTAAATTATGATATAATAGGCTTTATGTACGAATATATATCAGGCAAGATTATAGAATTAAACCCTACCAACGTGGTAGTTGAAGCCGGGCAGGTGGGATACAACATAAATATTAGTCTCACTACTTACGCTGCGCTTGAGGGAAAAAGCGAAGCGAGAGTGTATGTGCAGCTGATCGTCAGAGAGGATGCGCATCTTCTATATGGGTTTGCAGACAAACGTGAGCGTGAAGTGTTCAATCTACTGACATCTGTCAGTGGAGTCGGAGTAAACACAGCGCGTTTGATTCTATCATCCTATACATCAGCGGAATTGGCAAATGTGATTATGTCCGACGACGTGGTTGCTATCAAAGGTGTCAAAGGTATTGGATTGAAGACAGCACAGAAGATCATTATTGAGTTAAAGGATAAAATCAAGGAATATGCAGTCGACAGTGATGCGTCAGCTCCGGCAGGAAGCGCCGCAATCCAGGCCAAAGAAGAGGCTGTCGCAGCATTGGTGATGATGGATTGTGCGAAACCTGCAGCAGAGAAGGTTGTGACTGCTATACTAAAAGCTACGCCTAACGCTACTGTAGTCCAGTTGATTAAAGAGGCATTGGCCCAACTAAAACGAGTATAATTAAGAATATATATAGATGCATTCAATATTGAAGCAGAAAAATATAAAATTCGGCAAAGGAGTGAAGATATTAATTTTCACTCTCTTAGCTTTGTTTGCCGGATTGACAACCTTTGCCCAGGATCTGATTCTAAACTCAGATATCAAACCAGAGGAGGACAAAGGAGGAAGAGGAACGGACACTACAAAACTACGTTATCCGATTGCGAAACCTACAATTAGTTCGCAAAATGAAATCAAGCAGGCCAGTCCTATCGACATCAAAGAAGGAAATGATTTCCAGACAGATGTGGAATATGATCCTACTACCGGACTTTACATCTTCCACCGTCGAATAGGAGATATGGATATCACATCTCCATTTGCGATGTCGACGAGCGAATACTCTGATTATCAGTTAAAACAGTCGATGAATTCCTACTGGGCCGAGAAAAACCGTATAGGAGGCGGAGGCGGAAATAAATTTGGCCTTGACGGAGTAGAAATCGGTTTGGGAGTTGCCGGAGACAAGATTTTCGGACCTGGCGGCGTAAAATTAAAGCTACAGGGAACAGTAGAGTTGGATTTCGGTTTGAGCTTCACAAAACGTGACAATCCAAGTATCGCCGAAAGAAACCGTAAGGTAACCAACTTCGATTTCGACACAAAGGTTCAGATTAACGCAAGCGGTACAGTCGGCGACCGTATCAACGTGAAATTCAGCTACAACACCGAGTCGACATTTGATGCCGACCAGGAGATGATAAAGCTATCATACCAAGGAAAAGAAGATGACATCATCCGCAAAATCGACGTGGGTAATGTCAGCTTGCCACTATCCTCTACCCTAATTCCAGGAAGCAACTCACTTTTCGGTATCATGACAGAGTTGCAGTATGGAAAACTAAAGGTTTCGGCAGTTGTGTCAAAGCAAGAGAGTGAATCTCAGACAGTTTCATCAAAGAATGGAGCATCGACAACCGAGTTTGAGGTCGACATCACAGACTACGATGAGAACAAACACTACTTCCTTTCAAGATATTTCCGTGAGCATTACGACCAATGGATGAAATCAGTCCCATTGATCAATAGTGGAATCGTCATCACAAATATCGACGTCTGGGTTACGAATCTAAACACCTATTCATCAACACAGAACACGAACAACCAAAGTACTCGTAATATCATAGCATTCACCAGAATGGGAGAATCTGATAATGCAGAGTCAAGTGACTTCCAGAAAGATTCAAATTTCCCAAGTAACGATTTATGGTCTATATACGACCAAATCAAGGATAAAAAACATCCTTTGCGTACTGCGGATATGATTGAGGACGTGCCCGAACTTAGTCTTCTAAAGAAAGACGAGGATTATGCAGAAATCAAGTCGGCACGAAAATTGACGCCAAGCGAGTATACCCTAAACGAAAACTTAGGATATATCTCCCTACGTTCTGCTTTGAACAACGGTGAAGTGTTGGCAGTAGCATACGAATACCGTATGGGAGGCAAGACATACCGCGTCGGAGAGTTGTCGTCCAACCTATCTTCTTCAATGGAGAGTTCAACAGAATCTATTTCTGCCAATGACGCTCCAGCTTTGTACGCCAAGTTGATCAAGACAGTGGAAGTAGATCCCAACAATGAAAAAATTTGGGATTTGATGATGAAAAACGTCTACAACATCGGTGGATATAATATTCAGGAGAAAGATTTCGACCTTCAAATCAAATGCTTGAACAGTGGAGGTCTGTACCTTGACTACGCAAAAGAGGGAGAGGTAAGGGCCAATTACAAAAACAAGAAATGGATCAATATCATCGGTGCCGACAGATTGAACAGCAAACAGCGTAAGATGACCGACGGCAAATTCGATTTCCTTGAAGGCTATACTGTATTGGCGTCTCAGGGAAGAATCATCCTGCCTTGCGTCGAGCCATTTGGCAAAACCTTGGACTCTGTGGGAGCGGCAGATCTAAAATTCGACAAATTATACAAGAACATCAAGAGCGACGCTTACGAATATGCAGAGAATGCCCGATTCAAGATCGTCGGAGAATATAAATCATCATCAGGAAATGAGATCCGTATCAAGCCTTACGCAAAGAAAGGATCCGTAAAAGTAACTGCAGGCGGACGCACATTGGAGGAGGGTTCCGGGTATACAGTAGACTATGCAGCCGGTATCGTCAGAATCTTGGATGAAGCCGTATTGGCAAGCAACTCTCAGGTAAACGTAACATCTGAGAGTGAGAATATGTTCAGCTCACAGCAGACATCTCTATCCGGAGTCAACGCAGAATATAAGTTCAGCGACAGATTATCAGTCGGTGCTACAATCATGCATTTGTCTGAGACTCCATTGACAGAGAAAGTGGCAAACGGAAGTGAGCCAAAATCCAACACTATCTGGGGAGTGAACGCAGCCTATTCCGACAAGAGCAACTGGCTGACAAAGGTGACAGACGCATTACCGTTGGTAGAGGCAAAAGCACCGTCCAACTTTACTTTGGCAGGAGAATTCGCACAACTTATCCCAGGTCATAACAAACACATTGAGCAGGACGGCGAAAGCGTATCATACATCGACGACTTTGAGGGCACGGAGAGCAGTATAAGTTTGATGAGTCCAACATCATGGACACTTGCCAGTGTGCCTATGAGAACAGCCACACCAAGTCTGTCAAATGAATTCGTGCGACACAATGACAAATTCTGGAGCAGTTTGGATCCCGACAGCTCTAAATACAAGAACGTGGAATTTGGATTGAACCGTGCACACTTTGCATGGTATCAGATTGACAACATTTTCCAGCGCAACAGCGGCGGCAACAGCAGCAAACCTGATGGAATAACACTTGATGATATGTCAAGCAACTTTACCCGCCAGGTTGTAGAGCAGGAGATTTACCCTTCGAAAGATGAGCAGAACGGAGTGCCGACGACTATTTCTACATTGAACATCGCATACTATCCAAAGGAAAGAGGTATGTACAACTTGGATGTTGACGGAATGAATGCCAATGGAGAATTGGAGAATCCCGAGACTCGTTGGGGAGGTATGATGCGTAAGTTGGAGACTACAAACTTCAGCAAGAGCAACATCGAGTATCTTGAGATCTGGATGCTTGACCCTTACACAGAGGATGGAATCAACATGAGCGCCAACGGAGTCAAGAACGAAGGTAAATTGATCTTCAACTTAGGAGAAATCTCAGAGGATATTCTCCACGACAACGAGATTGAGGCAGAAGAAAGATTCATTCCAGAGACAGATCCTAACAAGGTAGCGGAGACCGTATGGGGTAGAAAGCCATTAGGCCGTGCAACTGGAAAATTCGACAACGACTACATCAAGTACCAAGACTTAGGTTTGAATGGTAAGAGTTCAGAGCAAGAGCGTGAATTCGACACATACAAGAAATATCTACAAGGACTTGCCGCTAAGAATGTAGCCAACTATGACGCATTTGAAGCAGACCCTGCCGGTGATGACTTCGAGCACTACAGAAAAAGCAACAACTCAGGTATTCTTGAGCGTTACCACAGATACAATGGTATGGAAGGCAATACCATCATCGACGAGAGTGGAGACAACAAGACTGCAGGATCTTGGGTGCCAAACACAGAGGATATCAACGGAGACAAGACTCTTAACACAAGAGAGAAATATTATGAGTATGTTATCAACATCACTCCTGAGATTTTCTCTGCTGACTCATCTAGATGGCACGAGAGCTACATCATCAACAGAACGAAGACTCCTAATGAGGAGCAGCCTGATGCAACACTTCCTAATGGACAGAAAAAGGACGTAGTCTGGTACCGTTTGAAAATTCCTCTCCAGGAAGCCGACGTGAATGGAGCCAACTTATCAAGCAAGAAAGGTCCAAGCTTCACATCAATCCGTTATATGCGTATGTATATGACAGACTTTACAGAGACTACATACCTACGTTTTGCGGGAATCAACCTTACTCGTACAGACTGGAGAACGATCACAAATCGTGGCGATAAGGCGTTGTTTGCTGGAAGCGACAACAAATACAGCGACAACATCAAGACTAACACTGATGCATTGCAGATTTCATCTGTTTCTATAGAAAAAGACAAGCAGAAAAAACCTGTTGGATACGACACGCCTCCAGGCATCGACCGTTCGCACGACCCGATGTCAAATGTAGACCGACGCGAGAACGAGCAGTCAATGCGAATGGTAGTTACCGGTTTGAAACCAAAGGAGACAGCCGCAGCATACAAGCGTACAACACTTGACGTGCGCCAGTATAAGCGTTTAAGAATGTTTGTCCACTTCGAAAACGAATATGAAGACCCTGAGCGATCTTCTAACGGAGTTCAGTTCTACGTCCGTATCGGTTCCGACTACACAGACAACTACTACGAGTATAAGATCAACAACGTAATCTTCACTAACGCAGGTGAGATGTCAAGACAAGCTATCTGGCCAATGGAAGTGGATTTTGCGTTTGATGATTTGGTCAACTTGAAGATGGAGCGTAACCGTGGAAGCAAAGCAGGCAGTGCATTCGATCCTGCGATGCGTTTCACAAAAGCATACGGAGACAATGAGCTGACAGTCAAAGGAAATCCATCATTCGGAGACATCCGATCTATCTTAGTCGGAGTAATCAACGAGAGTGGAGAGACTAAGAATATGGAGATCTGGTTGGACGAGATGCGAATGACCGGATTCAACGAAGACGGCGGTTGGGCAGCATTAGGTAAAGTGGGATTCACTTTGAGTGACTTCGCTTCATTTGACGCGACCGGACGTATCGAGACAACTGGTTTTGGTGGTATCGAAGCAAACGTGATGGACAGAAACATGGAGGACACATATTCGTTGGATATGTCAGCCACTGTGCAGCTGGGCAAACTGTTCCCAGAGAAAGCCCACGTCAACATGCCACTAACAATCACTCACAGCAGAGAGAAAGAGAAGCCTAAGTATGATCCGACAAACACTGATGTGCTTTTGAAAGACGCTTTGGAGGATGCAACAGAATCACACAAAGACTCACTTGAGAAAATGTCTGTAATATCGAGCGAACAAACAAGTTTCGCCCTTACAAACGTAAGAGTTGGTATCGCAAGCAAGAAACCTATGCCTTACGATCCTGCCAATTTCTCATTCTCATTGGCATTCACGAAACGTAATGAACGCGATATCGACGTGGAGTATGACATGACGAGAACATATAGAGGAAACTTCAACTACTCATATACGCTTTCGCCAAAGGCATTGTCTCCATTCAAGAACAACAAGTTCTTCAAGACGAAGAAATGGAAATTGTTCACTGATTTTGGAATCTATCCAATGCCAAACAGCTATACATTCTCTGTCGACATGGACAGGACTTACAACGAAGTGTTGGCTCGAGAGATTGGCACAGGACAGCCAAGCATCAGCAAGCAAGACCGTTTGTCGGACATGACATGGGACAAGGACTTCAATATCACACGTCGCGCTGACATCAAGTGGAACTTCACTAAGAATCTTAAGATCTCATTCGCAACAGCAATGAATTCTGAGATTGAAGAGACACTTGCTTACAACGAAGACTTGTTGGATTTGCCACGTATGAGAGAGTACAAATACAACCGTGATTATATCTACGATTTGCGTGAAGACTCAATCACTCAGTGGTCGAAGGACTTGAGAGAGTCGACATTAAAGAGTGTGCTGGCTGCCGGAGAGCCATACAACTACTCTCAACAATTGAACGTCAGCTATGCTATTCCAGTCAACAAGATTTCAACTTTTGATTGGATAACAGCTAACGCCACTTATTCAGGCAACTACGACTGGCAACGTGGAGTGACACTAAATCCGAACACATACACATCAAACAACGACATCGCAGACTCTAAACGATCTTGGACAGGTGATGTTCGTTTGAATATGGAGACTCTTTACAACAAGTCGAACTATTTGAAGGATGTGAACAAGAAATTCTCTAAAGCCACTCTTGCAAAGAAGGCTAACGAGAAACTTGCGGAAAGAAACGACACAACTAAGAAAGACGAGAAGGTTGTGGAGAAGCCAAAGGCAAAAGAGCCAAAGGTCTATGAAAGAAAGAACCTACGTTTGAAGAAAGGCAACAAGACAAGAATCAGTCACCGTCTTGCGGTGAACAGAATCATTGTGGAGGCTGTGGACAAAGATGGCAAACCATACGATTTGAAATATGAGGTAATCGACCAGAACGCTATCAATGTCATTGCCAAGGAAGACGTGAATAATATCACAATCACAGTCAAAGAAAAGATGAGGAAGAACG
Source organism: Candidatus Scybalocola fimicaballi (assembly GCA_002317115.1). Taxonomy (GTDB): domain Bacteria; phylum Bacteroidota; class Bacteroidia; order Bacteroidales; family Paludibacteraceae; genus UBA1723. The sequence continues at coordinate 3,662 of DCIP01000191.1, read as the reverse complement.
AAAAACTCGGCAATTTCCTTGACGGATTCGTGAGAAGCTTGATGATGGTGAGAAATGTAAGCGGAAATATCAGACTTACAGAAGGAACAACACTCAACGGATACAACCGTGGTAGTGGATTCTTAGGTCAGGCAGGAAGCGGAGAGCCAGGAGCTAAATTCACATTCGGATTCTATAACGCCGCAGACGCCATCGAAGAGGCTATCAACAAGAACCAGTTGGGATTGAGAGACGTTGTAAACCCTATCGTCTTGACACACGACCAGACATTGCAGGCAAAGGCGGTATTAGAGCCATTCACTGGCATCAAGTTCGATCTTAACGCAGCGTCTTCTTGGAACAAGGGCGACGAGATATTCTACTTCGACGGTTATGAGAAGGGTGTTGAAGACTTATTCTCTGGATCACATAGCCACACAGATATCGCCATCCGCAGATCATCATTCAAACGTGGAGCGACAACGACAAGTGAGACTTTCGCTGATTTCATAGACAACGTGTACAAGATGAGATCACATATCGAAAGATTGTATCCAGACAGAGGCGAGGCAGAAGTGCCATTGAACTCAGCCGATGTGCTTGTGCCAGCATTCGTTGCCGCATACAAGGGTGAGAACATCACCAAAGAGCAAGACACAAAGATTATCCGCAGAATCGGAAAGATGCTTCCAAACTGGAAATTCTCTTTGGATTTGTTGAGCAAGGCACCAATCTTAAAAGAAAGTTTCAAGGCATTCAACATCACTCACGGATACAAGTGTACGTACAACATCAACTCATTCAGCAAGCATAACGACTGGATGTCGTTGACAGGCGACCAAGAAGGATTCGGTATCCTTTACGACGAGACAGAGCCAACACCATTCTTGGTAAGGAGCACTAAGGTGGACAACGTCAACCTGACAGAGGCATTCAATCCGTTGGTCGGAATCAACTCAACATTGAAGAACAGTGTACGAGTGAAGGTCGAATACAACAGAAACCGCACTGCAGGATTGGATATTCCTGCCCTTCAGATCGTCGAGTCGTACAGCAAAGGATTCAAGATCGGTGGAGGTTACCGAATCGATAAGTTCGGTGTCATCATGGGATGGGTAGACAAGAAGAAAAAGACAAAAGTCAACAACGACTTGAATCTAAACTTGGATATCGACTTCAAGAACACAGAGGCATTCATCCGTAAGTTTGAGACCATCAACAACACTATAGAAGAGAGAAGCAGTGGTTTGCAGACAATGAAGGCTGAATTCACCGCTGAATACGTAGTGAGCCAAGCAATGAAAGTTTCATTCTTCTACGACAGAAGTGCTTCTAAGCCGAGAGTTTCGACGTCGTACCCTATCACGACATCTAAATTCGGAATCAAGATTCACCTATTGTTGACAGAGACAACATCAAGAGATGATTAAATAAAAGCCGACGGGGTTTACGTCGGCTTTTATTTTATTTCATTTTCATTCTAAAAAAATTGAAAATTAGCATTAAAGCAAAAAAGTTTTTCTATTTTTGCCAAGTAAAGTTAGCACTTAAAAGGAATTTAAAAGTTTTCATCTATGAGTAGAACATTTACTAAATTATTTTTTGCAGTAGCGGTTCTTTTCGGAATTATCAACACTGCATTTGCCGACAAATATAAGGCGACAATGGTATTCGGAGGTATTGCCTCTGGCACATCAGAAAATGTGGATGCGGAAATAACAAAAAGTGAAGACGGCTCTTACGACATCACATTCATCGGATTCAGCGCAAAAATCCAGGTTTTGGGAGATGTAGAAAAAGGGTCAGCCAATATCACAAAACTAAAAGGGACTGAGAGCAATGGTTTGACATTGGCAGGCTCAGAAGATTCTCAGTTTGAAATGGTTGGAAAATCACTTGACCTAAAGGCATTCCAGGCAACTATCGATGAATCCGGCAAAGGTTCCGGTTCATTTGAAGGAGAAGCGAGTATGGGATTCTTGGCACTTCAGGCGACTTGTGAATTCACACTTGAAAGAGTTATAGACAACGACACAATCGTCAAGAAAGAGTTGGCGTTCGACAATGTGCCATTCTATAACAAAGCCATTGATCTAACAAAAACAGACGACACAATCAAGACAAACAACGACTCTACAGCGGTTGGCATCAAGCTATTTGAGGCTAAGGCAAGCTTCGCAATGTCTGATTTTGAGATCTCAGTTGGAGAATTGGCATTGAACCAGAGATTAGTACTTGAAAACCTTAAGTATAACGCTGGTTCAGAAGAAGGTGCATACAAGATTTTCGGTTCGACAAACATGTATGTTAACGAGTACAAGATGTACGTGCCTGCTGTGGCAGACATCAATGTATCAGCAGATGGAAAGATCGACGGTACAATCGACATCACAATCGACATGGTTCTTTTCAGATACAAACTCACAGTAGTATTTGGAAGCCAGGCAGAAGGAGTTGTGATTGAGGATAAGTATTTGGAGTATGAGAAGACTGAATCAGTTGTTGTCAAGTCTGACAAAACATTTGTTAATGATTCTTTGATCTACATCAACGAAAATGGAATCTTGATTGAGAACATGCAGTACTCAATTGTTGACCAGAAGATGTCTTTGTTGATCAAAGATATCAAGATGTTGGCAGCAGATGGAACTATGAGTTCTTCAATAGTTTACAAGGCTTCAAAAGCAGAGGCATACATCAACGTCAACGACAAAAATATCTATCTAAAAGACATTGATATCGACTTTAATCTGGAAGTTGCATATTCAATGGTAGACACAACTAAAACTGCTGCATTTGGCAAAATCTCAATTCTTGAAGCTGACTCCGCAACTAATATATTCATCGACCCAGAAGGGCCATTCCAATATGGTTTGGCTGGAGGAATGTTGATTTCAATGACTGTCGACACAACAGGCAACGAATTGGACGGATACACTGCAAATTCAGAGTTTAAGATAAGCGGTATTTACGACCTTGCAGATGGACCAATCGAAGTTGTAAAGCTAACTGATTTGGATGCAGCAAGAGAGGCAGCTATCGCAGCCATCAAAGAGAACAACCAAAGATGTGGAGTAAGTGTAACAGCAACAGACAAAGCAGGCAATTCAAGTGAGTTTACTGCAACATGTTTCGTGACAATTGCATCTATCTCATACGAGGAGATTCTTCCAGACTCAACACAGTTCCCATCAAAGGTGTATGCCGACTC
>DCIP01000191.1:0-280 GCA_002317115.1 Candidatus Scybalocola fimicaballi | reverse complement strand
CATGGGTGAACCCATATTCTGGAAAAGAGTATTCTCGAACTATCACTGTTAATGTATCTGCAGAAGATCCAACTGCTGTATCTAACGTAGCAAGCAAGGCAGTTTCTGTAATCTACAAGAACGGCAACTTGATTGTCAACGGAGCAAACGACGCAAACGTAACTGTGGTAAGCATCAGTGGAGCAACAGTCTACACTGGCAAGGCAGGAGCTATCAACCTACACAAAGGAATCTACATTGTGAAGGTTAACGGTAAGGCTTACAAGGTAGTTGTGAAGTA
>DCIP01000078.1 GCA_002317115.1 Candidatus Scybalocola fimicaballi | reverse complement strand
TCAAGGAGGTTGAGGGTATCCACTCACGTACAAACTGGGATTTGAGCCGTCACGGACAGTTCTCAGGAAAGAAGCTTGAGTACTTCGATCCAGAAGACAACAAGTCTTACATCCCTTACGTAATCGAGACTTCTATCGGTGTTGACCGTATGTTCTTGTCAGTTCTTGCTGGTTCATACAAGGAAGAGGTTGTTAAGGAGGGTGACACTCGTGTCGTTCTTAACTTGCCAGCAGCTTTGGCTCCAGTTAAGTGTGCCGTTCTTCCATTGTTGAAGAAGGATGGTCTACCAGAGAAGGCACAGGCAATCATGAACGAGTTGAAGTTCGATTTCCGTTGCGCTTACGAGGAGAAGGATACAATCGGAAAGAGATACCGTCGTCAGGACGCTATCGGTACTCCATTCTGTATCACAGTTGATCACCAGACTTTGGAGGACAACACAGTGACTGTACGTTACCGTGACACTATGGAGCAGGAGCGTATCAGCGTAGACGCTCTTCACAGCAAGATCGCTGAAGCAGTTTCGATGAGAAACCTTTACAAGAAGATGATGCAGGACTAATCCAGTCCCGTTCATTATAAAATATGCCTTGGTGTTATGAAGCACCAAGGCATTTTCAAAATTTTAGTCCTTAAATCCCAAACAAATGAAAAAGCTTATTTTGGCAGTTTTAACACTACTGCTTACTACTATCGTGTGTGCACAGCCATACACAATGATTAAAGGTGGTGCCCAGTTGAGCAAATTCTCTTCCGACGGTTCAGAATCTAAATTCGGAGTCAGAGGAGGTCTTGGTGGATTCGTTCCACTTGGCGAATCATCATTCTATTTCATGCCACAACTTGTCTACGCTCAGAAAGGTCAGGAAGATGGAAAATTCCTTGGAAACACTACACTCCACTACGCAGAAGTTCCATTGACAATCGGTGCTTTGGTAAAATTCACAAGAAACGTAGGACTTGGACTTATGGTTGGACCATACGCAGGTGTGGCAGTCGCTGGAAAATGCGACAATCCTGAGGTATCTGATCTATTCAGCACAATCAGCAGAGTCGACGCCGGTATTTCCGGTAGCGTTCAGCTTCATATTTGGAAAATCTTCGTTTTTGCCGACTATGATTGGGGTTTGCGTAGCATCATGAAAGATACAGACTATGAAATCGGAGAAAAATTGACAACACGTTCAGGTGCTGTCGGTATCGGATTCACATATTAAAAACGAAAACGAAAACGAAAATACAAAAGACGAAGGACAATGATTTGTTCTTCGTCTTTTTCGTTTATTTATACTCTTTCCAAAATAATATCCCCACAATTGTGGTATTGAATTGAGGTCATTAATTTGTACCTTTGCAAACGATAAAATGTAATGATGATGACACTATCGGTTGTATTGACTATGCTTCTTGCCTCTATTAAAGGCATTGTATTTGGAGAATCAAATGATCCTATTCCAGACGCATACGTCTCTGTACTGGGTTCAGAAAAAGGAGCATTCACTGATAGCGATGGTAAATTCATATTAGAAGACTCTATTTCCACAAATAGCAAACTTGTTGTGGAATTTGCCGGTTATAATTCCGACACAGTCGAAATCCAAAACAATCGAGACTTCAAAATCAATTTGAAGCCCATCTCTTTGGAAACAGTAACAGTCTCAGCGAAGAATGGGCTAACCAATATGCGCACCACCACTCTACAGGTTCAGTCAATCGGAGCAGGTGAACTTGTACGCGCGGCTTGCTGCAACCTAAGTGAAAGTTTCCAAACCAACGCATCCGTGGATGTATCTTACTCCGACGCCGCCACAGGAGCCAAGCAGATCCGTCTGCTCGGATTATCCAACCAATATGTGCAGATGACGGTGGAGAAGATTCCGTCTTTCCGTGGATTAGCGATGCCATACGGACTTAATTATATTCCGAGTGCACTGATCAGCAGTATCCAAATTTCTAAGGGAAGTGGCTCAGTTGTAGACGGTTACGACGCCATGTCAGGTCAAATCAACATTGAGTTGAAGAAACCACAAAACACAGACAGACTTAATGTCACCGGCTTCATCGACAGCAAATCGATGTACCAAGCCGACGCGTTGTTCTCCCACCGTTTTTCCGACAGCACCTCCACCCTACTCTTCGCCCACTATAATGGAGAGATCAAATGTGGTGACGGGAATGACGACTCCTTCATGGATATGCCAGACACCAAACAGGTGAATATCTTCAACCGTTGGTTTGCAAGCAGAGGTATTCTCCGCCAACAAGTCGGAGTCAAGTATATCGGAGAGAGACGCAAGTCAGGTCAGATGGATGACATGCCTAATCCATACAAAGTGTCAATCAACACAAACAGATTCGAAGTCTTCACAAAAGATGGTTTCATCATCGACCCGAAGAAAAACCGTAGCGTCGGCATTATTCTTTCCGCGTCGTACCACGATATGGAAAGCCTTTACGGTTTGATTCCTTACGACGCAAGTGAACTCAACACCTACCTCAACGCCATCTATCAGAGTGATTTGAATAAGAAGTGGGAATTAAAATGTGGTTTGAACGGGGTCATAGATAATTTTGATGAGAAGATAACATCTTTAGAATCAATCACAAACGAAAGATCAATCGGCGTATTCACAGAAGTGACCTTCAAACCCACAAAGAAAATCTCCGCAATCTTAGGATTAAGAGAAGACTACATCAACACCGACAGTTGGTTCACAACCCCACGTCTACATCTAATGTATTCGCCGACGGAAGATATTCAAATCAGAGGTGCCTTATCATACGGAAGCCGCACCCCACACCTCTACGCCGAAAATCCATCGTTGTTGATCACAAGCAGACAAATTGTCTTGGCTGATGAATTAAAGCGAGAGAAAAGTTGGAACTACGGTTTGAGTGCTCAATGGGCAAACGACAAATCCAAATATGAGCCAAGCATCAGCGCCGAATGGTATTACACCGATTTCAAAGAGCAGATGCTGATCAATTTCGACGTCGATCCACATATTATCATGGTTTCAAACCTTGATGGCAGACGCTCATTCAGCAACACTGCTCAATTCGAAGCCTCGTTCAAACCGTTCCGTGGATTCACGTTGACTGGAGCATACCGTCATACCACAGTAAAGCAACCTTTGTTGAACGAAATCCCAAACGAAAACGAAAACCCAAAATTGGTGCAGAAGCCGCTAACTGGGCGAAATAAAATTGTGGCGACGGCAAGTTATGAAACCAAACTGAAGAAATGGCAGTTCGACCTTACAGCCCAATGTAATGGCAAAGGAAATATGCCAAAACCAGACGAAGAAAATCCACTTTGGGAGAGAACTTACGATGCCTTCACATTGTTTAACGCGCAAGTGGCACGACATTTCAGATATTTAGATATTTTTGTAGGTTGTGAGAACATAGGAGACTTCAAGCAGAAGAATCCGATCATAAATGCCAAAGAACCATGGTCGGAGAATTTCGATGGAACGATGATCTACGGACCGATTGAAGGAAGAAAATTCTATCTCACAGTAAAGTATAAAATTGATTATAAATAAGATTTGTATGAAAAAGATACTATTTACAGCAGCCATTGCAATG
>DCIP01000014.1:570-11843 GCA_002317115.1 Candidatus Scybalocola fimicaballi | reverse complement strand
AAGAAGATTAAGAAACTTCAAGACTATAATGAAGCCTGGAATAGTGATCTCTTTGACACGGAGAACGTAAAGATTTTACATTCCGAGGAAGATGGGCTTGTGTTCAGAATCAATAGGGATGAACGTGAATGGAGATCCTGGATCAAAGAAGGAGAGAAACAAGTGTCCGAGCTCATGGAGTTTTATCACGCTCATTAATTAAATTGATTGATTCTTGCATCTATCATAGTAATTTTGTAATTTTGAAATATTAAAATACATGGAAACAAAATGCAGAATGAAACGTTATTGATAGAAAAACAGTCTCGTGGTGGAAGAAGAAAAGGGGCAGGAAGAAAGAATGAGGGGAGGCATGTTCCTCTTTCCGTTCGTATTAGCCAGGAGGCGATGGATGACCTCAATACTCTCACGAAGAACAAGTCCGAGTTCATAGATCTTCTAATTAAAGAACAGTTGAAAAATAAATCAAGAAAATAAAGATATGGGAGAAATGACGCATAATGACACAGGCATATCAAAGAACAATAATTTTCTGTTCTTGATAGGTGCTGCCGTGTTTTTATTGAATTTGTGGTTTTATGGTTATCCTGCCTTTCTTACCCTATTGGGAGATAAGCCATCGGGTGCGGCAGAAACGATAATATTTTATGTGAAGGATTTTTTTGTGACTCCTTACATAACTCTATTATTGTGCCTAGTATTCTTTGGACTCTTCATTTGGGCGAACCGAAAAGATAAGACATCAAAATATGCTCCTTCTATAATAGTTAGGGTTTGGCTTCCTCTTTTGGTCAAAATGGATATTCATCCCAAGTTTGAATATACAGAGACAAAAAACAAAAATGGAATCCTAGTTCTAGAAAAGAAAAGGGAAAGAGTTGAAGGTCAGTTTTTCGTAGGTCTTGGTTTGTTCCTGGTTTTGGTTTCGCCAGTTGCTTTTCTTTTTGTTTCCCCTTACTCTTTTGTTTATGTGTTCTTCTTCCTACTTTATGCTGCTTTAGCAGGATTTGGATTCGCTTATCTAATATTAGGAGGAAATATGATTCACTCTATGAATAAAGGAGGATCTTCGGATTCAGACGCTAATAATAATTTACAGGAGTCTTTCAAGCAGGAGGAAAGACGAATTAATACTGAATATTCTGTAAATCTTCGTACTGAGTATATGTATAAAGGAGAAATTCGTAATGGATGGATTAATGTGATCAATCCGTTCCGTGCTACTCAGGTGCTTGGTACTCCAGGTTCGGGTAAGTCTTATGCTGTCATTAATGAATTTATTCGTCAGCATCTGGCAAAACATTTCTGTATGTACTGCTACGATTTCAAGTTCCCTGACTTGTCAACTATCGTATATAATCATTATAGGTGGAACAAAGACGAGTTTAGACGTATATATGGTGTTGAACCCAAGTTTTGTGTCATAAACTTTGAAGATCCTCGTAAGTCTTTACGTTGCAATCCTGTCGCACCAAAATTTCTTAACTATGTGACTGACGCAGTACAGTCGGCTGAGGTATTCATGGTGAATCTTAATAAGGCTTGGGCTAGCAAGCAGGGAGATTTCTTTGTAGAGTCTGCAAAAAACTTGTTTACTTCATGTTTATGGTTTTTGCGATGCTATGAAGGGGGTAAGTATTGCACTGTCCCCCATGCTATCGAGCTAGCCAACGCCTCGTATATGGACACTATTCCAATTCTTACTGCCAATCCCGATCTTTATACGTTTATGTCAAACTTCTTCAATTCCTGGGAAGGTGGAGCACAGGAGCAGTTGCAAGGTCAGTTAGGTTCAGTTCAGAACGCTATCGCCAAGCTTGCTTCTCCAGACTTGTACTGGGTGATGTCGGGAGAGGATTTCACTCTCGATCTGAATAATCCGGAAGAGCCTAAAATTTTGTGTGTAGGAAACTGTCCTGAGAAGAAGGACATATATTCTGCCACACTCGGCTTGTATAATGGTCGTATCGTAAAGATCATCAATAAGAAGAAGCAACACAAGATTTCTCTTATTATAGACGAGTTACCTACTATTTTCTTCAGAGGTCTTGACGAGCTTATCGCCACAGCCCGTTCCAACAAGGTCGCCACTTGCCTTGGCTACCAGGATTTCTCGCAGCTTCGCCGTGATTATGGCAAGGAACAGTCTGATGTGGTTATGTCAACAATCGGAAATACATTCTCTGGTCTTGTCACGTATGACACAGCTAAAGCACTTGAAGGTCAGTTCGGTCGTATTCTTCAACACAGAACGTCGACTAGCACTTCCGAGAATGGTTCAGAATCGACAAGTGTCTCGGAGCAGATGGATCTTGTCATTCCTGCATCTAAGATTGCCACTCTTTCACAAGGTCAGTTTGTCGGTACTCTTTGTGATGATTTTGGAAAAGAAATGCCAGAAAAGAGATTCTTTGCACGTATTTTGATAGATGGTGAAGTGGTAAGTCATGAGGAGTCTATGTATCAGCCTATTCCTACATTCTATTCATTTGATGACAAGGATGTGGCTTTGAACCTTTGTACTAAGGTTATTGAAATCATGGAAGACAAGGACTTTGCAGTTGGTCAACTTCTTATGAAAAAGAATGATCTTCCTTCTCTTGAAGATTTCAAATCTATGAGGGCGAGGGGAACAGGTGTTGACGTTGCCAAAACAATATCAATGATATTTACTCCAGAGTTCAATGGTCCAAAGAAGACTCAGTTAGCAGAGCTGTTCCATCAGGTTGGCAAGGACAACTTGAAGAAACTTTCTGCCCATGAGGGAGACCTACTTTCTTATATAATGAAGCAAAGGTCAAATATGGATTTGGAAAAAATCAAAACAGATGTTCTTGTTTATCTCGAAAAGTTCGTGGAAGACATATCCGATTGGCTGGAATATGAAAATGAGGCTCAGTTTACCAAGTCTTCATCTTCTGTTACATTCCAAGTCATAAAATTGAAAAAGTCGGTTGAGTCTGGTTGCGGTTCGGTAGACGACATCATTCGTTTTGTCAAGCAATACATCAAGTCAGTGTCGGAGATATTCTCCAAGTACACGTCTGTCAAGCCAATGTTGCAGGGAATCCGAGACGAGAGAATGAAAGAGGTGGTCACTTCTAACATGTTTAAAATTCGTGACGAAGTAAAGGAGATTGTTCGCAGTTCGCTTGTCGACTTGTACTACAACCACCCAGACCTTTGGGATAGAAGACTAAAGGTTCTTAAATTAAAGGAAAAGGAGGAGTTGAAGAAACTTGGTGTCGAAGTAGAGGAGAATTAACCCACAACATTAGCGCTATGGAAAACAGTGTTTTGGATGAGGATAAGAAGATCGAGGAAAAACTCGAAGAGAAGAAAAAAATATTGATGAAGAAGATCGAGAAAGACAAGTACAACCGTCGTTTCGGTGATAGGTTGTATCTTGTCCGTTCTTCTGCTAATATAAACCAACGTCCTTTTACGTCAATGCTTGATGTCTCGTTTGACAGATACCAGGCGATTGAGAGTGGAAATGTTGCTTCTAATCAGGCTGTTTTTGTCAAAATAGCAGATAGGGTAAGAATGTTGTTTGGAGTTGAGGTAGAAGATCTCATTAATGATAATGTAGAGGAAGAGCAGTTCAGAGATATGGTGTTTGAGGTTTGGAGAAAAAACAAGAGAGTGCCTTTTGACGAATTTGAGCCTTATTTTCTTTCTCCCTCTCTCTTTGAGCCTATTTCTGAGGCAGATCCTCGTCTGTTGGTAAATGTAAGAATAGGCAAGCGTATTCAAGTGATTCGTCAGTCTCTTAATATCAATCAAGATATATTTGCAGATTCTCTTTGTATTTCAGTTGATCGTTTGTCTTCTCTTGAAAATGGTTCGGTATTGAGGAACTTTTCAATCCTTATAAGAATACTTCTTATTTTTGACCTTATTGACGTTTCTTTTGATGATCTTGTTGCGGAAACTTTTGACAAGAATGAGGTGATGTCAAGGATTGATAATGCAAGGTCTAAGAACGGAAGCACTTATGTAATTAAGGCTCCAACTCTAATCAAGATTTGAATTTGGCATATTTCCCAAATCTGCGTTTTCATATCGCTTTTTATTCATAAATCATACATCTACCTTTGTAGAGTTAAATTCGTTAAATTTCATTTTTATGGAAGACATTCAAAAAAATGCAAGTATTACTGTAGGGGAAATATGGGATAAGTTCAGAATGTGGAATTTTGAAGGTAAAGTCAAAGTTTCTACAGATCCTAAGTTTTCAGAGGATGGAGTTCTTCTCAGTGACTTTGTAAAAATAAAGGTTGAAGATATTGATTTGTCTAAAAGAGAAAAATCGGCTTTGGTTAAAATAGTAGATAAATTATCTTCAAAAAACAAGGATTTTGATGAAGATTCATCTATTAAATTTCAAGACAAGACTCTTGAAATAAATGGGAAAAATCAAGGTTTTGAATGGTATAAAGATATAATTGGAGGCACTAACGAGGAAGAAATAGAAAAGTGTTGTGGAATAGGAAGCAATTATGTCTTGGTAGAGGGCAATAACCATAGTGAATCTATAGAGGTGGAAAAAGACATTACTGTGGGTTCATTATGGGAAAAGTTAGAGGAGTGGGATAAAAATGGCAAACTGACACATACCAACTATTGCACAAAAGATGGAACATCAAAAGAAGCAATCATAGTAAAAGATGTAGATTTGAACATGGTTGAGCAGAAATCTTTGAAGATTTTGATGGACAAAATTTCATCCAAGAATTTAGAGTCTTTTTCATCATATGAATTTGCGGTTTTCAATTATGATGAAAAGTCAAAGGTTCTAAAAATGTATGGATCAGACCAACCCTATCTTTGGGGCAGAAACATTCTAGGAAAAGACAAATCCTTGACTAATGAGGTGAATATTTCAGAGGAAACAGTTCTTGTTCAGAAATCAAAAGGAATCAAAAATGCTGTTGATGAAGATTTGACTGTCAGTAAAATATGGGAAAAGAACGAGAAGATTGGAGACTCACTAAAAAGAGAAGACATTCTTACTGATAATGGGCATTCCACAACATTCGTTTCTATAAAACACAATCTTTCGAAAAAAGAGGATGATGCGTACACTAAATTAGCGGTAAAATGTGGGGCAGTTAATGTTTTCTATAATGAAACAGAAGGCGTTCATGAGTTCTTTTTCCCTTATAAGCATGTAGGAGCAGATGTTTTTATTGGAGGAGAGGGGAAAAAATACGCTGAAAAATTGGGAATCCAAGCAAACACCATACTGATTCCATCTCCTAACTACATAGGATTAAAGAATGCACTTAATCTTGATGACCGTGACATTGAAAACTTGAAAAGGGTGGGAGTATTAGACCATTCTGTTAATTACAAAGGGAATGATGTACTTATCTATAAAGACAAAGACACAAACAACTTCCTTTTTATAGATAAAGACTCTATAAAAATTGATAAAAGATTGCAGGAACTACTAAGTGAGAAAGATCTTTCTCTCCTTAAAAATGGAATTCCTGTACACTGTACAAATCTAGTAGACAAGCAAGGCCAGCGGTTTAATGGTTGGGTATTGATTGATCCTTCTATCAGATCGGCAGTTATTTCTAGAAATAAACCTTCATTCATTGACAACTATGACAATGAGGCGGTATTGAAATCGACACAATCAAAATATCAATATAAGGATTATTCGGAGACTGAATCGATAGCCGAATCTACATCGAAATCAATAAGAATTAGATAAATAAAGAATATTATGGCAGAAACAAATAAAGATAAGGATTACGAGAGCTTTAACGATGTCAAAGAGATACCTGGCAAACAGTTGGGTATTCGCAACAAACATATCGAAGCACTCTCTGGTCTTGATTCTATCAAGAAGAATGAACTTTTCCAATCTCTTTCGTTTGAAATTAAGAGACAGATTGAAGAGGTAAAGAAAAAAATGGATGCAGAGACTAAGCAAAAGTCTGACAACGAAAAAACGCTTCTTTCGCTTGACGAAGAGATTCCGGATCTCAAACTTAAAATTCAAGAGAAAAAGGATGATCTTGCCAAAAAGGGCATCAATCTTGAAGACAAATCGAATGCCTTCGTCAAGGAGCTTTCTAATCTTGAAGACCAGTATGCTATCAAGAATGAGATCAAAGACACACTAAAAAAAGAGAATCAGACTATTGATTCTGATATTAAAGATGATGAAAAAATAATAGACGAATTGTCAAAACAAAATCGTCTGATTGAGAAAAGCATCGAACTTAATGACAAAGAACGCATTAAGGAAGCACAAGACAAAGCTGAAAAGAAAGTAGGAGACGGTAGACTTCTTCATCAGCAAAGTGCAATTCTTACAGCTCTTGAAGCCTTGATGATTGCTTCTGAACAATTTGCTAAAATCAGAGAGGCGAGGGAGGATGCTGCTAAAGAAATGAAGAATCAGATTGACCAGGAAAACTCTACTATTATAAGTCAAGAGAAGGACAAAGTGGCTGATACTGATTTGCAAGATGAAGAACTTCCAAAAATGGAGGATCATATTTCCGGCGAATGTATGGTTTATATGGCTCATACAGCAGAGGGTAAGGACATAGTTCGTATTATGGATGCGAACCAGGCTGTAGAGTTTGCCAATTCTGATGAATGTGAAAATATCCGTAAGGCTATTAAGGAAGAGGAGAGTCTTCCTATTGACCAGAGAAAAACATCTGTCATTTCATTAAAGGTTGAGAATAAGGAGGCGTTACTTAAAGAGCTAGAACCTACTGTAAAAAAAGCGGTAAATTTTGCTGAAGAACTTCATGAATATATCTCCACTGCGGATAAGATGAAGTCTGTAAAGGAGACGTTGCTAGAAAAGTGCAACATCGAGCAGGCTATAGGAGCAAACCATTATTCTCAGTTCACATCTAAAAACATAGACATTACGGATCTTAACTTGAAGCCGACAAATGAAACAAAAAAGTTGTCTGTAGAAGATGCTGTCAAGGAAATATCTGAGCTTGTTCAAAAAAACGAGGAGTCTATGGATAAGGCTTTTGCAGAATCAATAGAGTGGAAGAAAAAAGCAGCTGCTATATCTTCTATACCTAATGAAGCAGAGCCTGAGAAAAAAGAGGAGGTCAACGTTGTTGAGTTCAGCTCGATTACAAATGGCTATGTTCAATCCACCAGGAAGGTTCCTGCCGACCGTGTTGAGGTAGTAGGAAAAGAGCCCAAATGGAATCTGTGGAACTTTATAAAAGACAAACTTCATATTTCTAAGGAGTACATCACTCCTGAAGACCAGAAGAGGCTGATGGCTGGTGAGGTCACTTCCATGTACTTCACCGAGGATGGCAGACAATGCCGTCTTCGCCCTATTTCCGATCCCCTCACTAAAACGATTTCATGCGAGATAGAGTACAAGAGAAGCCAAGCAGACTATATAGGTTTAAAAAGAGCTCTTAATCTTGATGATAGAGACGTAGAAAACTTGAAAAGGGTAGGGGTGCTAGATCATGCAATTTCTTATCAAGGAAAGGATGTTCTTATATATAAGGATAAGGAGACAAACAATTTTCTTTGCGTAGATAAAGACTCCATTAAGATTGACAACAAATTGCATGAAATGCTGAATGAAAAGGAGGTTCGCCAACTAAAGGAAGGGATTCCCGTTCATTGTGCCAATCTGATTGACAAGCAAGGTCAACGTTACAATGGATGGGTTTTGATTGATCCTTCAACAAGGTCAGCTGTAGTGTCCAAAAAGAAACCTGCATTCGTCGACAACGATTACAAGATACAGGTAGCAAACAATAATAATGGTCAAAGGGCTGAAAGTGTCAAGGATGATAAAGATCCAGTTTTGAAATCTAAGCAATCTAAAAACGATGACGGTCCAAAACCGCAGGAGTCTAAGCAACAGTACAAGGATTATTCGGAGGATGACAAATCAATCACCGAAACGACTACAACTAAGTCGAAAAAACTTAAATAATTGTACTTTTCCAAGTGCCAGGACTTCGGTTCTGGCACTTGTTTTTTTTCTACCTGTCTCACTCTCTATTAGATTTGGCAGATTCCCCAAATCTGCGTCTCCAAATTACTTTCCTGTCTTTTTTGCTACATCTAACTTTGCAAATGTAAAAAACAACTAAAAGATAATATGATAAAATTAAAGTCACTTACCGAAATCAGGAACTCTTACGAAATGATTTTGGAACCGTATATCGGAACAATGCAGTCATTCCTTTCGTTTTTGAAATCAAAGACTAACAAGGAAGGAATAGAAAAATTATTCTTTGATAAAGACGTTATTGAAGAAGTTAAGTTCACATTGAATAGAATCAAATTCAATTTAGAAAACAACAAAATTCTATCTGATTCGATTAAGAACTATATTGCTAATGTAGAGGATCATTATTATGCTAATTACTTCCTTCAAGAGCTTAACAGATGGAATGACGATTACAATTACTTCTCTAAGGTTGTTTCTGAAATTGAGACAAAATTTGATCAATTTGCTGTAATCAGAAAAGAATACAATGATAAAGTAGCGTCTGCGATTTTAGATCGTCAATTAGAATCAAATATTGATGCGGTCTTGGTCTGGATTAGAAATGTTGACACTAGGTTAGATGGACGAAGACACTTCTATGAGTTAAATGATTTTGTTGTTCCATATTCAGATGAAGAGTTATGCAAGATGTAGACGATATATTAGAGAAAGCTCCGGACATAGTTAAGTATAACACAAATTTTGACAGTGATCCTATCAAAATGTTCTATGCTTACAGCTATCCAAGAAATTGGAAAGAGGCTTCAGATGCCGAAAAAAATTTTCGCAGATCTCTTTTCAATTTCAAAGACAGTAAAAATGGAGGTGCTTCAGAACAGATCAAGAATGCTTTTGTAAACAGAGTTAAGAAAGCTATTCTTTCTATAGGTTCTATAGAAAATACGGTTATTGTGTTTATGCCATCTTCTGGTGGTGCACTAGCCACAAAAAACCGATGGTCAGATATAGCCGAGGTTCTAAAAAACAATGAAAACAGGCTTCAAGTTTTAGACTCAGACAAATGTTTCATCAGCAGACCTCGCTTAGAGTCTTATGCAAAGAACAATCTTGCAGACCGTAAAGCAGACCAGGATGTGATGAAAGATTTGGTCATAAATGCGGAATCGGAATTGTTCGGAAAAAACGTGATCATTCTTGACGATGTATTGACAACCGGTGTTCATGTGCGTCAGTTTGGAAACGCTTTAAGAGAAAGAGGTGCAGCTTCAATTACAAGTGTTTCTTTGTGTTGTACCGCACCACAAGTAAATCATGATGACACTCGTTATAGATTCAACATAGAGCATGATGATTACTGTAGGAAGCACATGGCTAACTTCAAGGTCTCTCTTGATCCTATGGAAGACCAGGAGTTGTTTGCTAAACTTTATTATAAGGAAAGACCTCAAATGGAACTTCTAGAAGATCCGCTTCCTATGAAGAAACCAGAGGTCGTAAAACAAAAAGAAGAAAAGAAAGATCCAATTCGTATTCAGTTTACTCCTGATAAATTGGAAGGTAAAGAAAACTTATCGCCAGCTTTGGCGGCAGAAGAAGAAATTAAAATCAAACAAAATATGGCAAAAAAAGATGACGCTCAGGAATCTGCACAGGTGCAGAAGGAGCAAAAGAAAGCAGTTAAGAATCAAGCAGAAGTTAAGGCAGTTCCTAACCAAACAGCGGACTTGCAACCCAATGTTGAGACACAGGAAGTTCCAACTCCGGCTAAGAAGCAAATTGAGCTTCCAAAGGAAATCAAGGTTGGTTACGCTAACGTTAGCCCTATCCTAAGTTCTAACGGCGAAGCTATTAACGTCAGCGAGCCTCGTTTCGCTACAACAATCCGTCTTAGCGACCTTAACAAACTTCCTTCTACTTTGGTTACAGACAAAAATGGCAAAGAACACCATATTCTAGATTTTGCCATTGTTCCTAACAAGAATCACGTTGAAGGAAAGACAAGCCCTTACCTTGTAATCGTAAAGAGAAACGACGCTCCAGCAGTGTATGGTGGCAATGACATGAAATTTGTAGACAAGGACGCTGTTGTTGAGTTCTCTCTTAACCGTAGCCAAATATTCGGTAAGGCTAACTCTCTAGGTCTAAAATTAGACAACACTATCCAGCTTCATATCGGTAGAACAGGAGCAGGTGCAACTGGAGTCACATTGAATCCTGCCGAATACAAGAATGTTGACAAGAAAAGTCTTGAACTCTCTGCAAGAGTATCAGTCGTCAACTCTTTTGACCGTACAATCAAAGCCATGTATAACATGAACAAGATCGGAGAAAACAAGTATATCGACAGATTCCTTGGTTCTGCGTTCGGTTACCAGGCAAAAGACAAAGATACAGGTATGCCGTTAATCAACCAGTACACTAACATGCCTATCACCAACTTCAACTTCAAGTTGAATCGTGATGACCTTCGTTTCTTGCCAGAGGCTGACAAATTCGGTAATGTAAGTATCGCTATTGTCAAGCGAGACCTTACACCTGAGCATTTGCAGGAAAAAGGATTGCACATGGAGCAAGGATGCGAATATCCTATCAACGACAAGGGTATCAAGCAACCTAACTACCATATCATCGCTGATCCGAAGATTTATAAGAACGGTGAGCCTAACGTCAACGTAGTTGCTGTTGTCAAGCTCAATAGAGCAGAGATTGCTTCTCTCCCTTACACTACTGAATCATTCACTACTAAGGAAGGTAAGCAAGTCAACAATAATTACGTACACTTGTCTTCAGACAAATTCGGCAACATCAAGGTTAACACTAAGGAATATGAGTTCCATCAGGTTATAGCCAACGATCAGAAGATGACTTCTAAGACTACAGTCTATTCCGACGAGATCTGCCAGAAGGAGCGTCAAAACTGGGAACAGTCTCATCCTCGTTTGTCTCCAGAAGCATTCGCAGCCAAGGTGGAAATGGAAAAGACTATGCCTAACCAGTTCGACATCTATAGAGACGCACTAAAGGCATTACAGCCACAGGCAAAGCAACAGGAGATTCAAGAAGTCAGCCAGGCACAACAGCAACAGCCCCGTAGAGAGTACAAGGACTATTCTCAGACTGCCGATGACAACGATCCTCTTTCGCAGTCGGTTCACACTAAGCTACCTTTCTAAAATTATCAGGGAGTTATAAGAAGGACGGACATTTATCAGTGTCCGTTTTTCTTTCTCCCTCTCTCTTCTAATCCGAGAAAGAAAGATGTGTGGCATAAAGCCACATATCACTCTTTCTCTTT
>DCIP01000014.1:0-466 GCA_002317115.1 Candidatus Scybalocola fimicaballi | reverse complement strand
CTTTCTAGGAATCGTTCAAATATTTGCAAATAACTATCAATTTCTTTTTTAACATGGATTATACTAACATTTCACTTGAAGAACTCAACCGCCGTGTAAACGTCGTAGAAATAGCAGTCGCACTCGGTTACAGAGAAGACCGTGCCAAATCTTCAAAAGCAAGCAAATTTTTTGTTCTTGGAAGCAAGGAATCCCATTGGGACCGTATATTGATTTCTCCTTCTAGGAAGCATCAAGGTCA
Source organism: Candidatus Scybalocola fimicaballi (assembly GCA_002317115.1). GTDB lineage: Bacteria > Bacteroidota > Bacteroidia > Bacteroidales > Paludibacteraceae > UBA1723. Next base: position 225 of record DCIP01000014.1, on the reverse strand, counting down.
GCTACACTTCCAGTCTTTTGATTTCAACACTGGAGGAGACGGAGCATCCATGCTTGTCAAGCACGCTCTTGAACGTGGTATAATCCGTGATCCTCTAGCCATTTCCGATGATCCAAGAAACATGAACATCTTCCGCAAAGTGGCTAAAGTGCTCTGCGACCACCTAATGATTCCTGATGAAGAACGTGTGAAGATGCGTAGTGTGGTTCACGAATTGAAGAAAGG